>NZ_JADDKI010000713.1:0-278 GCF_015356725.1 Dietzia sp. SYD-A1 | reverse complement strand
TCACCTCGTCGAGGCGATGGCGCGGCTGGATGAGGCAGCGCACGATGACGGGGCGAGCCCGCGGCCGGCGTTCGCCCGCCTGGACCCGGCCGACCGGGCCCGTGACCACCTGGCCGCGGCGATGTCCCTGACCTGCTGGCACGCCGCACGCCTGGTCACCGCCGGCACCCAGATCCACACCCGCCTGCCCCTGCTGCGCAAGGCCGTCGACCGGGGCCTGCTGCCCGAACAGCTGGCCATCGACACCGCCTGCCGGCTGGCCGAGATCCCCGACGAGC
>NZ_JADDKI010000712.1:0-314 GCF_015356725.1 Dietzia sp. SYD-A1 | reverse complement strand
TGCTGCCCGAACAGCTGGCCATCGACACCGCCTGCCGGCTGGCCGAGATCCCCGACCAGATGATCGCGGCAGTGGAATCGGAGGTCGTCGGCGCCCTGGCCCGGGATCTGGACGGGGGCCACCGACCCAGCCGCACCGCCCTGGACACCGCGGTCGACACAGCGAGAGAACGCCACGATCCCCGGGCCGCCGACGACGCGGTCGACGCCGCGGTCGAGCAGCGCACCGTCCGGTTTCGCCCCGGCCGCAACGGCATGACCAGCATGTGGGCCCACCTGCCCAGCAGTGACGCCGAGAAGTTGCGCCGCCGCATC
>NZ_JADDKI010000711.1:0-370 GCF_015356725.1 Dietzia sp. SYD-A1 | reverse complement strand
CGGTGCCGCCGGTACGGGTGGGCCGCGGCCCGGGGCGTCCTGGGGCACCGACCACCCCATCCGGATCTCGATCATCGACAGCATCGCCCAGGGCCTGCCCAACCGCGTGCAGTTCGTCACCGGCGCCTACGCCAGCGTCGACTGGCTGTGCGAGGAACTCCTCTCCGGCGGCGACGCCACAGTGCGATTCGAACTGATCGACCCCCAACCCGGAGTGCTCGACCACCCCGACGCCGCACTCAAGTACCTCATCACCCCCGCCCTGGCCGAACGGATCCGGCTACGCGACGGAACCTGCCGCCACCCCGGATGCACCGTCGACGCCCACGACTGCGACATCGACCACGTCATCGCCTTCCACCACCACCAG
>NZ_JADDKI010000710.1:0-811 GCF_015356725.1 Dietzia sp. SYD-A1 | reverse complement strand
TGCTGTTGGAACACCACCCCGCGGTCGGCGCCGGGCCCGTCGATCGGCCGGCGATCCAACCACAGGAGACCGTCAGAGGGTTCGACCAGACCGGCGATGATCGAGAGGATCGTGGACTTCCCACAACCCGACGGGCCGAGGAGGGAGACGAACTGACCGCGGCCGATCCGGACGTCTGTGGGGGCGACGATCTGTACCGCGTCCGCCCCATTCCCGAAGGACTTCGAGATTCCTTCCAGATGCAGGAACGACGCATCGTGGCGCGAACCGGCCGATGGGCCGTCGTGGGTGGAGAGAGCAGTGTCAGGCATGGGGGACCACCTTGTGCAGGGCCGACACTGCGCGGTCGAGCGCGAGGCCGACGAGGCCGATGATGAGGATCGCGACACAGATCGCGGGGATGTCGAGCTTGTTCCACATGTTCCAGACGAAGTACCCCATTCCACGTCCGCCGACGAGCATCTCGGCGGCGATGATGACGAGCCACGATGTGGAGAGCGACAGACGCAGGCCGGTGATCATCTGCGGTAGGGCGGACGGCAGCAGGATCGAGCGGATCACCCTCCACCGTCCGGCCTCGACGGTGCGGGCGAGTTGGAGGTGGAGCGGGTTGACGGACCGCACGCCTTCGATGGTGTTGAGCAGGAGCGGCCACAGTGCGCTCATGATGATGACGAACAGCGCGGTTCGCTCGGCGTCACGGAGTAGGGCCAGCCCCAAGGGCAGCCATGCCAGGGGCGAGACGGGCCGGAGGATCTGGATGATCGGGTCGAGTCCCCAGCGGGCGGATCGCACAGACCCGAGTAGGAAA
>NZ_JADDKI010000007.1:0-8295 GCF_015356725.1 Dietzia sp. SYD-A1 | reverse complement strand
GGGGCAGCCCCTCGAGCTCGGCCTCGTCGGTCACCGGGACGGCGAGCTCGGCGGTCGAGGCGAGCAGGTTCTCCCCGAACGCCGTGGTGAGTTCCGCGAGCCGGGTGTCGATCGCGGTCAGTCGGGCGCGGCCCGCCTCGTCGAGCCCCGCACCGGCCCGCAGGAGGTCACGGTGGTGCCGCCGGATCAGCCGGCCGGTCTCGTCGTCGACCTCCAGTTCCCCCGCCTCCGACGCCGAGTGGATCGCGTCGACCCGCGCGAGGAGGCCCGGGTCGGTCATGACGGCCGAGCAGTGCGCGGCCAACAGCGGAGAGACGACCCTGTCGACGTCGAGGCGGGCGGGTGTCGCATCAGGGCCGAGGAGTCCGTAGAACACCGACAGGACCCGCTGGAGCGCCTGACCCGACCGCTCGAGTGCGATGACCGTGTTCTCCACGCTCGGGGGGTCCGGGTTGGCCACGATCGCCGCGATCTCGGCGGCGTGGTCGTCGATCGCCGTCCGGATGGCCGGCTCAAGTTCCGCCTCGTCGACGGCCGCGAAGTCCGGGAGGCCGTACGGCAGCGGGGACTCGTCGAGGAGCGGGTGGCGGCCGGGCTCGGGATTCGGGAGGCTCATGGGCGCGAGTCTACGTCGGCTCCCCGGGGGCGCCTCATGTCCACAGGGCCACCGTGTCCCACGCCAGCTTGACCGCCAGGATGCCGATGACCACCAGGAACACCACCCGGATGAACTCGTTGCCGTGACGCATCGCCATCCTGGCACCGATGAACCCGCCGGTGAGGTTGGCCACCGCCATGCAGCCACCGATGACCCACAACACCTCGCCGTGGACACCGAAGACCAGGATCGAGGCGATGTTGGTGGTGAGGTTGGCGAGTTTTGCCGCCACCGTCCCCTGCAGGAAGCCGAAACCCAGGAACGCGACGATCGCGATCACGAAGAACGAGCCGGTCCCCGGCCCCAGGACCCCGTCATAGAACCCGATCACCAGCCCGATCAGCGCGGAACGCCAGATGCGCGCCCACCCGGTGTACCGGTTCTCGTGGGTACGACCCATGGTGGGCCGGAACCACGTGTAGGCACCCACCACGATCACGGCCGCCAGCACCACGGGGGTGAGCAGGTCCCTCGGGATGAACCGGGCGACCGAGGACCCCGCGGCCGAGCCGGCGAACGCGGCGACCACCAGTGGGAGGACCATCCCGATCGGCACACGGATCCGACGCAGATAGGTGGCGGAGGCGACCAGTGTCCCGGCGACCGAGGAGAGCTTGTTGGTGCCGAGGATCTCCGGGGTCGAGGCGTCCGCGGGGAGGCCGACGACCAACGCCGGGAGCTGGATGAGCCCTCCCCCGCCGACGACCGAGTCGACCCAACCGGCGACGAAGGCGGCCAGCACCAGCGCGGCCAGGACCCACGCGGAGACCCCCGCGGCCGGGGACGCGGCCAGACCCGCGAATGACTGAGGCATACGGGGTACTGTGCTGTAATTGGTCTGTGTACATCAACCCTTACGGGGCGGATCCGGTGACCCTCGCCGCCGACCTGGCGAACCGCCGCCCCCGCACCACCCGCGAACTGGTGGACCGCTGCCGCGAATCGGGGGTGACCATCGACCGCGCAGCCTCCGACACGGACCTCACGGAGACGCTGGCGTTCCTCGACGACTGGCTCGTCGTCGTCGACACCACCGAGCCCCGCGGTCGGGCCGACGCTCTCAACGCCCTGCTCGCCGACCACTCCGCACCGCCGAGGCTCACCGACCACGACGGCCACTGGCACGTCCACTACCGGGCGGATGACGTCTCGTTCGCCCGACTCCTCACCGCGATGTTCTCGGTGGGCACCGCACTGCACCTGACCTCGCGCGGCATCGACAGACTGGCCAGGTGTGCGGCCGAGGACTGCGAGGACGTCTTCGCCGACACCACCCGCAACGGCCGCAAACAGTACTGCTCGACACGCTGCACCAACCGGTCCGCCGTACGGCGCCACCGAGCGCGACACTGAGTGGACAGGGGCCGGGGCGGATGCGGGTCGGGTCAGACCAGGGTCGGAGCGGACGTGGGTCGGGCGGCCCCTACTTCTTGTCGGAGCTCGACTCCGCGGACAGGGCCGCCACGAAGGCCTCCTGGGGCACGTCCACGCGTCCGATCGACTTCATGCGCTTCTTGCCCTCCTTCTGTTTCTCCAGGAGCTTGCGCTTGCGGCTGATGTCGCCGCCGTAGCACTTGGACAGCACGTCCTTGCGGATCGCGCGGATGTTCTCGCGGGCGATGATCTTGGACCCGATCGCGGCCTGGACCGGGACCTCGTACTGCTGCCGCGGGATGAGCTCCTTGAGCTTGACGGTCATCTTGTTGCCGTAGGCCTGCGCGTAGTCACGGTGCACGATCGCGGAGAACGCGTCCACGGCCTCGCCCTGCAACAGGATGTCGACCTTGACCAGATCCGCGACCTGCTCCCCGGCCTCCTCGTAGTCCATCGACGCGTACCCCTTGGTACGAGACTTGAGGGAGTCGAAGAAGTCGAAGATGATCTCGCCCATCGGCATGACGTAGCGCAGCTCGACCCGGGTCTCGGACAGGTAGTCCATGCCCTTCATCTCGCCACGCTTGGACTGGCACAGCTCCATGGTGGTCCCCACGAACTCGCTCGGCACGATGATCGTGCACTTGACGATCGGCTCGTAGACCTCGCGGTTCTTGCCCTCCGGCCAGTACGACGGGTTGGTGACCTGGTGCTCGCTGCCGTCCTCGGCGACGACCCGGTAGACCACGTTCGGTGCGGTGGAGATGAGATCGAGGTTGAACTCGCGCTCCAACCGGTCCCGGGTGATCTCCATGTGCAGCAGACCGAGGAACCCGCAGCGGAAGCCGAAACCCAACGCCACCGACGTCTCCGGCTCGTAGTCCAGCGAGGCGTCGTTGAGTCGCAGCTTGTCCAACGCGTCGCGCAGGACCGGGTAGTCGGACCCGTCGATCGGGTAGAGACCCGAGAAGACCATGGGGTTGGGTTCGGCGTATCCCGCCAGTGGCTCCTCCGCGCCGCCCCGGGCACTGGTCACCGTGTCACCGACCTTGGACTGACGCACGTCCTTGACGCCGGTGATGAGGTAGCCGACCTCTCCCGGCCCGAGGCCCGTGGAGGCCTTGGGCTCGGGCGAGATGATCCCCACCTCGAGGGCCTCGTACGTGGTGCCGGTCGACATCATCCGGACCTTCTCGCGGGGTCGGAGCGATCCGTCGACCACGCGCACGTAGGTGACGACGCCCCGGTAGGTGTCGTAGACCGAGTCGAAGATCATGGCGCGGGCGGGGGCGTCGGGGTCGCCCTCGGGCGCCGGGATCACGTCACACACCCTGTCCAGCAGTTCCTCGACCCCCGCGCCCGTCTTGCCGGAGACACGGAGGACGTCGTCCGGCTCGCACCCGACGATGTGGGAGATCTCCTCGGCGAACCGCTCGGGGTCCGCCGCCGGGAGGTCGATCTTGTTGAGGACCGGGATGATCTCGAGGTCGTTCTCCATCGCCAGGTACAGGTTGGCCAGCGTCTGCGCCTCGATCCCCTGCGCGGCGTCCACCAGCAGGATCGCCCCCTCGCACGCCTCGAGAGCGCGGGAGACCTCGTAGGTGAAGTCCACGTGGCCCGGGGTGTCGATCATGTGCAGCACGATCTCCTCGCCCGCGTGGTCACCGGAACGCGGCACCCACGGCAGGCGGACGTTCTGCGCCTTGATGGTGATGCCGCGTTCGCGTTCGATGTCCATGCGGTCGAGGTACTGGGCCCGCATGAGCCGCTCCTCGACGACACCGGTGATCTGCAGCATGCGGTCGGCCAGCGTCGACTTGCCGTGGTCGATGTGCGCGATGATGCAGAAGTTCCTGATCCTGGCGGGATCGGTGAACGTCGTCTCTGCGAAGTTGGGAATCTCGATCACTCCTCGGGCGGGCCCGGGCGTGGCGGGGTGCGGTCCGACCGGGCGATCACCCCATTGTCACACGCGCGGACTCCGGACACCCATCACGTACCGCCCCGTGGGGATCGCGTCGACCGCTCCGTCGTCGAGGAAACGGGCCGTCGAGGCGGTCATGGCCTGGATGTGGGCGCTCATCCGCTCGTCACTGCCCTGCGAATCGAAGAACACCCCGAGGTCACGGGCCGCCTCGATCGGGAAGACCTCCTCGACGATCCCGGCGATCTCCGGCGCCCCCTCGGTCAGTGCGCGGACCACCACGTGCTGGGTGTAGCCGGTGGTGGACTGCGTATCGATCGCCACCGGAGTGTGTTCCTCGAGCCAGATGCGCAGCCACTCGTCGCGGTGCAGACGCTCCGGCCGCCGCAGAAAGGCCAGGTTCGCCATCCCGGGGCACCTCCCGTCCCCTCCGGGCCCGGGTACGGGGAGCGGCTCCGACGCGGTGACCGACCACGCGGAGACCGGGCCCAGCCCACGCAGTGCGTCGAGGAGGTCGGCACACGCGGAGGCCGAGGCCACCGGAACCCGCGCGCGGACCGCCGCCAGCACCGGTCGCGGGGTCACCTGCACGTCGATCATCGCGCCGGCGACCGCCTCGTCCCGGACGTTCACCACGTACTCGCCCACCCCGAGCTCGGCGAGCGGGCCGTCCACCTCCCGGGCGATCTCCGTCCGCAGGCCCGAGCCGTCGGGAACGGGCCCGACCGTGTCGTCCGACCACACCACCGCGAAGATCACGTCCATGAATCGGGATCCTAGATGCGGTTACCCTGGCGGACATGGCGATCGACTGGGCCCGGATGGGTCGCACCGCGGCTCGGATGGGCCGAAAGTACGGACCGACGGTGGCCCTCGAGGTGCGACGGCGTCTCGAGGATCGCGGGATCACCGCTCCCGCGACGGCCGGGGCCGTCGGGGCGGGACGGCCCGCCACGACCGGGGCCGTGCCCACCGCGAGTCGCGCGCGAACGCTGTCCTACGCACCGGACCTCGACGGTCGGGCGGACCCCGGGGAGATCGTGTGGACCTGGGTGGAGTTCGAGGAGGCCGACGGACGCGGGAAGGACCGCCCGGTGCTGGTGGTGGGCCGCGACGGCGATCGTCTGCTCGGACTGATGCTCTCCTCGCAGGCCAGGCGGGACGACGACGAGAGTTGGCAGTCCCTCGGCACCGGGCCGTGGGACGTGGAGGACCGACCGAGCTGGGTCCGCCTGGATCGGGTGCTGGACGTCCCCGAGCAGGGCATCCGGCGCGAGGGCGCGGTCTGCCCCCGCCGCACGTTCGAGCGGGTCGCGGACCGGCTGCGCTCGGATTACGGGTGGCGCTGACGCGGCGAGGGCCGGCCGCCGCGTTTTGGCCGGTGAGGCCGCCGCTGGTAAAGTCGGTCGTCGGTGTCCACCGGATCGCGTAGCGCGCGTTCGAGCGGACGAGAGACATGACATCCGATCGACCGGATCCCCGCGGGGCCGTCGAGACACGACCGAAGGTGTGACCAGTGGCCAACATCAAGTCCCAGAAGAAGCGGAACCTCACCAACGAGCGCAACCGCCTGCGCAACCAGTCGATCAAGTCGGCGCTGCGTTCGGCCATCCGCAACCTGCGTGAGGCCACCGAGGCCGGCGACAAGGCCAAGGCCGGCGCCCTCCTCGTCGCGACCTCGCGTCAGCTCGACAAGGCCGCCACCAAGGGTGTCATCCACAAGAACCAGGCCGCCAACAAGAAGTCGTCGCTCGCCAAGGCCGTCAACTCACTCTGAGGCGACCCGCTCCCCCCCACCGCGGGGAGCACAGCCCCGCGGAGAATGCCGCGTCGAGGCTCCGAGGGCCCACCCCGCACCGATCGAGGTCGCGTGGTGGGCCCTCGTCGCGTTCCAACCGGTCGTGTTCTACGCCGCACCCGCCAGCGACCCCACCGCACGGACCGCTCGTTCCAGTGCGTAAGAGGTGTCCTCCGCCTGACCCTTGACCTCCCCGTTGAGGCGGGCGACCACCTGGAGGGCCCGGCCGAGGGTATCGATGGACCAGTACCGGGTCTGCGCGGTGACCTTCTTGACCTTCCACGGGGGCAACCCCTGTCGCGCCAGCTCTGCGGGCGGGGTGCCCCGTTGCGTGCCCACCATGGCGATGGAGTTCACGGCGTCCGCGAGGGCGTCTGCCAACACGACGTGCGGGACCCCGGTGTGCATGGCCCATTCCAGCGCCTCGATCGCCCCGGCCACGTCCCCCGTGACCGCCCGCTCGGCCACGGTGAAACCACTGACGCCCACGACACCGGAGTGATAGCGGCGCACCGCCTCGACATCGACCTTCCCCCCGGTGTCGGCCACCAGCTGGCCGCATGCCGACGCCAGCTGCCTCAGGTCGGTGCCCACCGCCTCGACGAGGGCCTCACACGCCTCCGGGGCCACCCGGACGTCGAGGCCACGGAACTCCGAGCGCACGAATCCCACCACGTCCGTGTGACGTGAGATTTTTCCGGCCGCGTGCTCCTGAGCGCCGGCCTTCCGCAGGTCCGGCACGAGCGACTTCGCCCGTCCGCCACCGGTGTGCTGGACCACCATGACGGTCCGGTCCGGAAGGTCGACGGCCGCGCCCATCACCGCCGCCTGGGCGTCCTTGCCCAGCTCCGCGGCCCCGGTGATCACCACGATGCGGGCTTCGCCGAACAACGACGGCGAGAGCAGTTCGAACAACTGCGACGCACCGACCTCCGGCCCGCCCAGCCGAGAGACGACGGGGGGGTCCTCCCCCGCGGGTGCCGCCGCCCGAGCGGTCGCCACGACACCGGCCGTGGCGCGCTCGGTGAGGAACTCGTCCTCACCCAGGACAAGATGCAGAGCGGCGGGTGCAGAGTCTGGTGACATGTGTGCTCCTCGTCGTCGACAGATGACATGGTGCCACGCACGTCCGTCAGTCCCGCACCACCGCCCTCACGAACCGGGGTCGGCATCCTCCTCGACCATCCGCGCCCGGGTGTCTCCGTGAACAGCGGTGCCGACGGACACCGGTTCGTGGATGGCGCCGGCGGTGTCCGGTACGCGCGCACCGTTACCGATCTCGGCCCGGGAGAGCGTTCCCGAGAACCGCTCGGTCAGCTCGCGGAACACCCGGTGCGAAGTGTGGGCGGCACGCCCCTTCGGCCCGACGGGGCGTTCCTGGTCCGGGTTCGTACAGGCGTCGACGATCGCGTCCACGATCAGGTCGGGGTCGTCCATCGCCGTCAGCCGCGGCGCGTGGCCGGTGTAGTTGCCGACGTGATCCCACCACGGGGTGTCGGCCGCCCAGGGCAGGATCGTGCCGACCTTCACCGTCTCGTCCAACCCGGCCAGTCGCAGTTCCTCGGTGAGGGAACGACCGAGGCTCGTGATGCCCGCCTTGACCGCGGAGTAGGTGGACTGATAGGCCAGCGGAACCTCTCCGGCGACCGATCCCACGTTGACCAGCACCCCCTCGCCACGGGCCGTGAAACGCCGCAGTGCCACGTGGGCACCGAAGATCATTCCCTTGAGATCCACGTCGACGAGTCGGGCGTGATCTGCAAGCGGCACCTCCCAGAACAGGCCCATCACACCGACCGCGGCGTTGTTGATCCACACGTCGATGGGGCCGAAGTGTTCCTCCGCGGCCGCTGCCAGGTTCTCGACGGCCTCGGAATCGCTGACGTCCGTGGGCACCGCCACGGCAGAACCACCGGACGCGGCGATCTGGGCGGCCACCTCCTCGAGCACCTCACCGCGCCGGGCGGCCAGGACGACGTGAGCCCCGCGTGCGCCCAGGGCGATCGCGGCGCCACGCCCGAAGCCGCTGGAGGCTCCCGTGACGACGATGGTCTTTCCGTTCAGGTCGTCATTCCTTCTCATCAGTCCCACTCGTCCCGTCTCCTCGTCATGGTCTCGGAGCTGTGCTGTGCGGGCCATGATGCGCGGCGGGGACACCGGACGCATCCGGTAGCACGAGGACCACTCCGCGAGCGACTCCGGATCCGTGCCCGGGGTCACCCGGTTGTCAGATCCGGCGACCCGGGCAGGGCCACGGCGATCCGGGCGACCGTCTCGAGCCACCACAGTGCCGGAGCGCACGCCGCCGCGAGCAGCACCGCCCCGTCCTCCCACACCGGCCCCAGGGCCGCGGCGGCGGTCCCGAGCACGGTGACCAGCGGCACCACCGGAGCCACCGCGATGTTGGCCGGCAGCGCCCACGGGCCGGTCTCCAGTCCGGTGGCCACCAGCACCGTGAGGGTCGCCAGATGGGCCACCACGCAGACCGCCAGCAGGTCCGCGACCGTAGCCGGCATCCACGGACGGTGCAGACGCATCGCC
>NZ_JADDKI010000079.1:0-3801 GCF_015356725.1 Dietzia sp. SYD-A1 | reverse complement strand
GGTCAGAGCCCCGGGGGAGCGTAGGCGGCGCTGTGCTCGGCGGCGCCGCCGGCGGACATGAGATCGGTGATGCGCCGGATGTCCGCCGCGCCGGGAAGGCCCCAGCCCGGGCGGTATCCGTAGATCTCCGCCAGAGTCGTCGACTCCCGGGTGCCGTTGGCCAGCTCCACGTCCTCGGGCCCGATCAGCGAGGGGTGGGGCACGCCGACCGCGCCCGAGACCTTGACGAGGTCGCGCCGCAACGACCGGAGATAGGCCGCACACCGCACGGCCTTGTCCGTGGGGTCCACTCCGCGGGACAGCCACGGGTTCTGCGTGGCCACTCCGGTGGGGCAGCGATCGGTGTGGCACTTCTGGGCCTGGATGCAGCCGATGGAGAGCATGGCCTCGCGACCGACGGAGATCAGGTCCACCCCGAGTGCGAACGCGACCACCGCGTTCTCGGGGATCCCCAGCTTCCCCGAGCCCACGAACACCACGTCGTCGGTGAGACCGGCCTCAGCGAAGACCCGGTACACGCGGGAGAAGCCGAGCCGGAACGGGAGTGACACCGCGTCGGTGAAGACGAGGGGGGCGGCACCGGTGCCGCCCTCGCCCCCGTCGATGGTGATGAAGTCGACGCCGCGCTCCCGGGAGACCATCGCGGAGGCCAGCTGCTCCCAGAAGCGCAGTTCGCCGACCGCGGACTTGATCCCCACCGGCAGGCCGGTGCGTTCGGCGATCTCCTCCACCAGGTCGAGCATCGAGTCGACGTCGTGGAACGCCGTGTGCCGGGAGGGGCTCGCACACTCGCGGTCGGTGGGGATCCCGCGGATCCGCCCGATCTCCGCGGTGACCTTGGCGGCGGGCAGCAGACCGCCGAGCCCGGGTTTGGCACCCTGGCTGAGCTTGATCTCGATCGCCCTGATCGGATGCTTCTCGGCGAGGGCGACCACCGCGTCGAGGTCGAGCCTGCCGTCCGCGTCGCGGACCCCGAAGTAGGCGGTACCGATCTGGAACACCAGGTCCCCGCCCTTCTGGTGGTAGGGACTCAGCCCACCCTCACCGGTGTTCTGCAGTGCCCCCGCGAGAGCGGCACCGCGGTTGAGGGCCTCGACAGCCGGGGCCGACAGGGCGCCGTAGCTCATCCCGGAGATCCACACCAGGGACTCCGGGCGGAACGCGCGGGCCCGGCCGCGGGCGGCGCCGAGGACCTTGGCGGTGGGCAACTGGAGTTGCTCCGCGGAGTGCGCGTGGGCGGAGACCGTCACCCCGGCGAACGTGCGCGGTTTGACGACCGGGTATCCGGTGAGGAACTCGACGTCGTTGTCCGTGCCGAAACCGAACGTCGTGGCCCGCCCCTCCGCCGACTCCCGGATCCAGTCCCGTTGGTCGCGGGTGAACGGCCGTTCCTCGTCGTTGCTCGCCACGATGTACTGGCGCAGTTCCGGGCCGATCGAGCTCAGGGCCATCCGCGCGTGACCGAGGACGGGGAAGGTCCGCAGGATCGGGTACCTGGTCTGCCGCAGGTCCGAGGCCGCGAGGGCCGCCACAATCGCGACGGGGGCGCCGAGGAGCCACTTGCGCATGTCGACCTCCGGGGTGAGTGGGTGCCCCCATCATGGACCACCTGCCGCCCGACGTGCCCGCGTCGGCGCCCGCGCCCGACTCCCTGCGGCCGGGCGCCTACAGTGGCCGCACCGGTGGGGGACACCGGAATCCTGGGCGAGAGGACCACACCGATGAACCACCCGGAACAGGACGGCGACCTGCGTCCGCTCCCCCCTCCGCCCCCGGACGGGGCAGGGTTCTCCACCTCCCGCACGGTTCGGACGGGCGAGGTCGATCCCCGGCGCAGGGTGCGGCTGGACAGCATCGCCCGGTATCTCCAGGACGCGGCGGGCGACGATCTCGAGTTCACCGGTCACGTGCGGACCGACCCGTACTGGATCGTGCGGCGGACCGTCATCGACGTGATCGAACCGATCACCTGGCCGGCCACCGTTCACCTCGAGCGCTGGTGCTCGGGACTCTCCACACGGTGGGCGAACATGCGGGTGCGTCTGACAGCGGAACACCGGGCCGGCCCCGACGACCCCGGGCCCCGGCCCGACGGGCTGGTGGAGACCGAGGCGTTCTGGATCAACGTCAGCGCCGACGGGGTGCCCGCCCGGATCAGCGACGAGGGACTCGCCTCCCTCTCGGCCGCCACAGGGATCCACCGACTCCGATGGGCCGCCATGAACGCGCCGCTGCCCACCGGCTCCGCGACACGGGATCTACCGGAAGACCGGCCCCACATCCTCCGCAGCACGGACTTCGACATTCTCCAGCACCTCAACAACGCCGCCTACCTCGACGCCGTCGAGGACGAACTGCTGGGACACCAGGACCTGCTCCGGCACCGCCACCGCGTCGTGATCGAGTACTCCCACCCGGTGGTGCCGGGCTCGTCCATGATGATCCGGCGGAGACGGTCCGCACACCGGGTGGAGATGTGGATGCTGGTCGACGACCGCGTCGTGGCGAGCGTGTCGGTCACGGGCGGGTCCGGGTGAACACCGCCCCCGGGCCGGACGCGCGCGTCAGGGCAGGATGCGCGAGACGACCTCGGCGGCAACGTCCTCCAACAGGGGGCCCGCATTGGCCATCGACCTGGCGAGGTCCGGCTCCCGTTCGGTGAGGGCGGCCGCGGCCGCGAACCCGGCCTCCGCTACCCGGTCGGCACCCAGGTCCAGCCGGCCACACACGGCCACCACGGGTACGGCGTGCGAGCGACACAGTGCCGCCACGCCCATCGGGGTCTTGCCGTGCATCGTCTGGTCGTCGAGCCGGCCCTCGCCGGTCACCACCAGGTCGGCGGCGGAGACCACGTCTTCGAGTCCGGTCAGGGTCCCGAGGACCTCGAACCCCGGGTCCAGGGACGCCTCGAGGAGCTCGCGGGCAGCGAAGCCCACGCCCCCGGCCGCCCCGGAGCCCGGCGCGTCCGGGTCCACAGCGAGTCCCTGGTCGCGCAGTACCTCGACCAGACGGGCCAGCCCCGCCTCGAGTTCCTCGATCTGACCGGCGGAGGCACCCTTCTGCGGACCGTAGACGCGGGCCGCGCCCAGCGGCCCGAGCAGGGGGTTGTCGACGTCGCAGGCGACCAGGATGCGTGAGGCGCGGACCGCGGGGTCGAGGCCGTCCAGGTCCACGCGGTCCAGGTCGACCAGAGCTCCTCCACCGTCGGGGAGTTCGGCGCCCGAGGAGTCGAGGAAGCGGGCGCCCAACGCCGAGAGCATTCCCGTGCCGCCGTCCGTGGAGGCGCTGCCCCCGATGCCGAGGTGGATGTTGCCGCGACCCGAGCGGAGCGCGGCCAGCAGCACCTCGCCCACGCCGCGGCTCGACGATTCGAGGGGCCGCATCCGGCCACCGGGCAGGCGGAGTAGCCCACAGGCGTCGGCCATCTCCACGAAGGCGGTGTCCGGGTCGATCGCGGCGAAGGAGGTCTCGACGGCCTCGCCGGTGGGGCCGGACGCGGTCACGCGTACTTCCCGGGCGCCGCCGGCCACCATCACCTCGAGGCTGCCACCGCCCCCGTCGGCGACCGGCCTCACCACGACGTCGGTCTCCGGGTGGGCGCGGCGTGCACCCGCGGCAGCGTGGTGGCATGCCTCGATAGCGGTGAGAGAGCCCTTGAAGGCCCCGCATGCCACGACGATCGTCACCACTGCATCATTCCCCATCGTGTCAGCGGACACACGACGGCCCGGGGTCGTGACCCCCGGTGGGAGTCACGACCCCGGGCCGTCGTGTGTCCGCTGACACGATGGGGAATGATGC
>NZ_JADDKI010000709.1:0-225 GCF_015356725.1 Dietzia sp. SYD-A1 | reverse complement strand
GACCTCGCGGACGCAGTCGTCTCCGACTAATGCTGCGACTTTGGCGCACGTCCGGATATCGATGCCCTCCTCTCGGTGGATCCGCTCGAAGAACGTTGATACGTCGGGAGCAGTGACCCGCTCGAGGACGCGAGTGGTCGCCTCGAGCACGGTGACGTCCAGGTCCAGTGCCCGTAGCGAGGCGGCCGTCTCAAGTCCGATGTAGCCGCCCCCGACGATCACCAC
>NZ_JADDKI010000708.1:0-545 GCF_015356725.1 Dietzia sp. SYD-A1 | reverse complement strand
GGCTGGTGCGGGCCGCCCGCGGGTACGACGACCCCCAGGCGGAGGGCGGGGTGGCGTCGGGGGACGCTGATCGCCCGGCCGACGACGTGGCCCCCGACCCCGGACACCTGCCGCGTCCGGCCGCACTCACCGCGGGCTGTGGACTGGTCGGGGCGAGCGTTCTCGTCCTGGTTGTGCTGGCGTTGCGCGACATTCTCGGGGACCAGGGCATGGAGGAGTTCGCCGGTCTCGACCGATCCGAGGTGGTGCCGGCGATCATCGCGCTCGCGGTGTTCATCGGCGGCGTCTACGGGGCGATGGGCGTCCTGGCCCTGCTCACCTACCTGGGGTACGCCAGACCGCGCGTGTGGCTTCTCACCCTCACGGTGGTGAGCATCGTCTCGACGGAGTCCGGCCGCGTCACCACGGACGCCGAACTGGGGACCGTTCTCGGCGGCTACCTCGCCCTGGCGGTCAACGTCCTGATCCTGCTGCTGCTCACCAGCCAGGCCACGCGGACGTGGAGCCGCAGGACCGCGCAGGAACGGCGGCGGGCGCGGCGGGCC
>NZ_JADDKI010000707.1:0-11266 GCF_015356725.1 Dietzia sp. SYD-A1 | reverse complement strand
GACGAACCCCCGGCGGCTCAGCCCGCGCCCGTCGCCCCCGGTGGCGGCGACTTCGCCGCTTTGCTGCAGAGGCAGGGCGTGGTGTTGCCCGAGGGCGTCGATCCGGTGGCCACCGCGACGGAGGCATGCGGCCGCTTCGACGGGGGTCAGCAGATGGACGAGGTATCGGGTTGGTTGGGTGAGCACGGGCGACTCGGGCCGGAGCAGCAGGGCTTCTTCCTGGGTGCGGCCGTGGGGACCTACTGCCCCCAGAATTTCCCCAAGCTCGGCTGACGGCCCGGCGTCTCACATCCGGGAGTACCTGGCCCGCGCGATCGAGTAGACACCGTAGAGAGCGATCCCCACTCCGGTCGTGATGAGCAGGATCTGCCCGAACGGCTGCGCGCCGACCGTCCGCAGGGCGGCATCCAGGCCACCCGCCTTCTCTGGGTCCGCCGTCGCGACCGCCGCGATGACCAGGCCGCCGAGGATGACCAGCGCGGCGCCCTTGGCGATGTACCCGAGCTGTCCGGAGACGACGATGGCCCGCCCCACGGTGCCGCCGCCGGTGCGTTCGAGCTCCTCGACGAACTTCTTGGTGACGCCCGTGTAGACGTGATGCGCGCCGACGCCGATGATCACGAGGCCCGCCACGACGAGCGCGACCTTACCCGCTCCGGAGCCCAGCAGTCCGGCGGTGGTGCCGGACGCGGTCTCGGAGTCCGAATCGGATCCTCCCGAGGCGAACCGGGCCGTCGTGACCCCGAGGGCCAGGTAGACCGCGGCCTTGGCTCCCGCTTTGGCCCTGTCCGAGGCCTCCTCGGACCCCAGTATCATCTCGACGACCTGCCACAGGCCCAGGGCGAGGAAGCCGACCGCGCCGGCCCAGAGCAGCGCCTGGCCACCCGGGGCGGACGCGATCTCTGCGAGGGCACCCGAGTGGGACGCCTCCTCGCCGCCCGACCCCGTCGCGATCCGGATCGCGATCCACCCGACGAGCAGGTGGAGGATCCCGTTCATGACGAAACCGGCACGGGCCAGCCACTCGAGTGCGGGATGGTCGACGGCCGAGCGGGCGGCACCCCGCACTGAGCGGGGCGGGCGAGGGGTCTTCATCACAGCACTCTCCCACGAGAGCGGGCCCCCCACGACCTCAGCGGCTCACCACTCGATCTCGCCGAGCACGTCGTTGCGGCGCCGGAGCTCGGCCACCCGCTGTTCGGCCGCGCGGTGTTCCTCCGAGCGTCGCCGCGCCTGCTCGGCGAGAGCGTCCGCCTCGACCTCGGCGAGGAGGAGTTGGAGCCGGTCCTTCTGCTCCCGCAGTGTCTCCACCGAGGTGTCCATGGCGATGAGCTTGCGCGAACCCGCGCTGGCGTGGAGGAAGGGGTTGCGTTCGAGGAGCAACCTCGCCTCCTCGGGGTCCAGCACCCGAGACAGTTTGAGCAGGACCGGGTAGCTCTCGCCTTTCGGGTCGGCCCCCGGTTCGTGGTCCGGGTCGAGGGCGGCCGCGACCACCTTGAGTGGCCTGGCCCTCGGGGACGCACTCCGGAAATCCACGTCGTCTGCGTCCACGAGCTCCCGACCCCTTCTCGTCCCCGCCTCACGGCGTTCCACGGTCCTCGGGTCAACGGTAAACGCCCCGGCCACGGGGGCTGGGGCGTTTGAACTATTTCCGACCTGCTGGATCGGACGCGAGAAAAGAATGTGCTTCACATGCCCTGAAGTGCGAAAACGCCGCGGTGGCGTCGACTGTCACGGGCGGGGAACCCCGATGGGGTTGGAGGCGGGGACCGCCCCGCGGTCGATAAGCGCCCGGGCCAGTGAGGTCAGGACGTCGATGGTTCCGCCGGGGGTGTCCGACAGCAGCACCGACGATGCGGCGAGCTGGTCGGTGAGGTCTTCGATCCGGTCGCGCAGCGCGGTGCCTCGAGGGGTGAGCGTCTGCTCGTCCGAGAGGATTCCGCGGTCGAGGAGCGCGCGACGCGCCGACGCCCACTGCGCGTCGGTCCAGCCGCGGTTCTCCTGGATGATGCGTCGGCTCACCTGCCCCGTGGCGATGTGGGTCATGGCCGCCTCCAGGCCCGTGAAGCCGGTGGCGGTGGCGGCGATGACGTGGCCGTCGCCGCGGTGCTCGCGCAGGACCGTGGTGGCCAACCAGAGGCGCTGCAGCACCGACGTCGGTCGCGGGACCGAGTACCAGGCGCTCGCGAGGGCCCGTCCGTCGAAGGACAGGGTGTCGATGACGCGTTCGAGGTCGTCCGTCACGCGGCGCAACTCGTCGCGAGAACCGGCGTCGGCGTGCTCGGCCAGAACCCTCTCAGCGGCATCGAGCCGTGCGTCGATGGCGGCTTCCGGAGTGATCCGGGTCCAGATCTTGGGGACCGCGCGGGCGACCATCGCGGGTGAGAAGCCGTAGAACAGGGAGGTCACGACCTGCGGTGGCGTCGGCCCCAGAGGGGCGGCGCGTCCCGCGAAGTAGCCGTTCCACCACCCTGTCAGCCCGGTTTCGCTCATGGTCGAAGCGAACTGCGGGTGGAAGTAGCAGATCGCGTGGATGGGCTCGTAGGCACGCCACAGTCGTCGTTCGCCGCTGTGGACCCTGTCGGTGGGGGACATGACGCCATGCTGTCCTGATCGCGGGGCATCTGGCCACTGCCACGTCGCACCGGGTGGACTCCCCGGGTGGTCGTGAGGAGCGTGGACCAGACCAGCCGTGCCGGATTGGATGGCGACGCCGCACGGCCCACGGGGTTCACTCGAGAGCGTCGCGTCGTGAAGAAGGAGCTCGCTGATGACCACAGACGTCCCGCTGGGCCACGCCGAGAGAGCCGGTGACGCCTTCATCGTCCGACGGAGCACCAGACCACCGGGGGACGGACGACTCTCACGCGCCCCGGGCGATCCGGAGTTCGGCCACCACTTCACCGACCACATGGTCCTCATCGACTACTCCGAGACAGGCGGATGGCGCGACGCGCGCGTGGTGCCGTTCGGTCCGCTGTCGCTGAATCCGGGATCGGCGGTCCTCCACTATGGCCAGGGGGTTTTCTAAGAGCTCAAGGTGCCAGCCGGCCATCCCAGCGGGGTGCTCGGATGGATGGCGGTCGAGCCCGATGACGTCGACACCCCGTCGCCGGCAGGCGACGAGACGACCGCTGGCCCGCTCCCGCATCGGCGCCAGACAACTCGCGACGCTACTGGGTGAGTGGGACTCTGCCGAACCGGTCTACGCGGCCCTCAGTGACCGAATCACATTGCTGCTGAGCGACGGTCGACTCGCCACTCACACGCGGCTGCCCGCCGAGCGTGAACTGGCCGAGGAGCTGGGCCGCAGTCGCACCACCATCGTCGCGGCCTACCGGGCGCTGCGCGAGAGCGGACACCTCATCAGCATGAGAGGGTCGGGAAGTGTCCTGGTCCTTCCGCGGGCGCTCCCCGGCCGGATCGCCCTCGAGGTCGACTTCGCACGATCAGTCCCGGCCCCGGTGGCCGGCCTCGACGAGATCGTCCGCGCGGTGGCCGACCGGGCGGCCACCGTGCTCGAGCACTCGGGGTTCGACCTCGTCGGCCAGCAACGCCTGCGTGAATCGATCGCCGCCCGCTACACCGAGCACGGTGCCCAGACCGGACCCGATCAGATTCTGATCACCCTCGGCGCCCAGAACGCCATCGCCCTGACCGCGAGGACGGTGCTGCGGCACGGCGATCGGGTCCTGATCGAGACCCCGACGTACCCGCACGCCTACGAGGCGCTCCGCAACGCCGGCGGGCGGCTCGTCAGTACCCCGGTGACGACGACCGGGTGGGACATCGACCACCTGGTCAGCGCCATCGAGCGAGTGCGTCCCGAACTGATCTACCTCATCCCCGACTTCCACAATCCCACCGGCTCGTCGATGAACGCCGAGCAACGCGAGCGGGTCATCGCGAGTGCCCGGCGCAACGGTGCCCTGGTGTTGATCGACGAGACAACGGCCGACCTCGACATCGACAGACCCGACAGCCCGCCGACGTTCCCCTCGCTGACCACCACGCGAGACGCCGACACGCTGGTGAGCGTGGGGTCGCTGAGCAAGACCATCTGGGGTGGCCTGCGAGTCGGCTGGATTCGCGCGGAGCCCGCCATGATCAGCCGCCTGATCACCCGGAGGCCTGCGGACGACCTCGGCACACCCGTCATCGAACAGCTCATCGCCACCCGGGTACTGGAATGCTACGACCTGCTGCTGACCCGCCGCGCTGATCAACTGAGAGCTGGCCGGGACCTCCTGGTCTCACTCGCGCGGATTCAATCCTGACAGTTGATTTCACAGTGAATCTGCTGGCGCCGGCCGTGGGCGAGTCCCTCATCGCCGAAGCCACGGTGATCAGAAGTGGCCGCACTCTCACGGTGTGCCGACTGGAGGCCTTCACCCTCGAGGCCGGCAGGCGTGTTCATGTCGCGACCGGCCGCCAGACGCTGATCCGTCTCGCCGACACCCCGGATCACCAGGTGTGAACGACGAACGGCGGCTGATGCCGGAAGACGGTGGACACCGTCTCCGCAGCTCAGCCGCCGCTTCGGTGATCAGAGATCGTGGGTGGACACCCTCGGATCAGCAGTCGTAGTAGAGCTCGAACTCGTGCGGGTGCGGGCGGAGGTTGACCGGGGCGATCTCCTTCTCACGCTTGTACGTGATCCAGTTCTCGATGAGGTCCTCGGTGAACACACCGCCCTCGGTGAGGTACTCGTGATCCTGCTCGAGACGGTCGATGACCGCGGGCAGCGAGGTCGGCGCCTGGGGGATGTCGGCGGCCTCCTCCGGCGGGAGCTCGTAGAGATCCTTGTCCACCGGCGCCATCGGCTCGATCTTGTTCTTGACCCCGTCGATACCGGCCATCATCATGGCGGCGAACGCGAAGTACGGGTTGCCGGAGGAGTCGGGGCAGCGGAACTCGATGCGCTTGGCCTTGGGGTTGTTGCCCGTGATCGGGATGCGCACGCAGGCGGACCGGTTGCGCTGCGAGTACACGAGGTTGATCGGCGCCTCGTAACCCGGCACCAGGCGGTGATACGAGTTGATCGTGGGGTTGGTGAACGCCAGCAGCGACGGAGCGTGGTGCAGGATGCCACCGATGTAGTAGCGGGCGATATCGGACAGGCCGGCGTACCCGGACTCGTCGTGGAACAGCGGCTTGCCGTCCTTCCACAGCGACTGGTGGGCGTGCATTCCCGAGCCGTTGTCACCGAAGAGCGGCTTCGGCATGAAGGTGGCGGACTTACCGTTCTTCCACGCGGTGTTCTTGACGATGTACTTGAAGAGCTGGACGTCGTCGGCGGCGCGGAGCAGGGTGTTGAACTTGTAGTTGATCTCCTGCTGCGCACCGGCCACCTCGTGGTGGAAGCGCTCGAGCTCGAAGCCGGCGTTGGTGAGGTTGGTCGACATCTCGTCGCGGAGGTCGACGAAGTGGTCGTACGGGGCGACGGGGAAGTACCCGCCCTTCTCGCGGACCTTGTAACCGAGGTTGGGCGACCCGTCGGCCTCCTGGCCGGAGCCGGTGTTCCAGTTGCCGGCGCTGGAGTCGACCTCGTAGAAGCCGTGGTTGGTGCCCGAGCCGTACCGGACCGAGTCGAAGACGAAGAACTCGGCCTCGGCGCCGAAGAAGCAGGTGTCCGCGATACCCGTGGAGACCAGGTACTCCTCGGCCTTGCGGGCGACGTTGCGGGGGTCGCGGCTGTAGGCCTCACGGGTGAACGGATCGTGGACGAAGCAGCTGATGTTGAGCGTCTTGGCCCTACGGAAGGGGTCGAGCCGCGCCGTGGCGACGTCCGGGAGGAGCATCATGTCCGACTCGTGGATCGACTGGAAACCCCGGATCGAGGAGCCGTCGAACGCCAGGCCGTCCTCGAACAGGTCCTCGTCGAACGCCGCGGCGGCGATCGTGAAGTGCTGCTCGTTGCCCGGCAAGTCGGTGAACCGGATGTCGACGTACTCGACGCCCTCGTCCTTGATGAACTTGATGACCTCGTCCGGAGTGGAGAATGCCACGATGTCGCTCCTCGTCTCTCTGTGCGACAGGCAACCGGTGCCGCCCGTCGTGCGGTGACCTCACGATATGGGCGGGGTGTTGCCCGGCCGTCAACCGAATGTTTCGGCGGTGTTACAGAGGCCTGCCGGGTGACGGTCCCTCCCACTGGGGTCAGCCTAGTCAACCATGGTGAGGGAATACCGATACTGGGCTCGTCCGGTCCCCGGTTACCCTGGGAGCATGCGGGAAATTGCGGGATCATGGCTGTCAGGCCCCACGTCGTCCGGCACCGAGCCGGAGCAGGCGTACAAGGGTGAGCGTCTCGGGTTGCCCGAGCACGGCGAGGGGTCCCTCGCGCCGCTGGGGGTACGACTCGGTGCGCTCCTGGTCGACTGGTTCCTCGCCTACGGGTTCGTCGGACTCGTGGTCTCACTCGGAGGGGCGGGACTTCTCGGCGGGGAGACGTTCTCCGCTGTCGCCAGCTGGGCGACCCCGCTGCTCTGGGGGGTCTCCGGGGTGGTGTGCGTCTGGCTCTTCGCGCAGACTCCCGGGCAGGCGCTCTTCGGGATAGGAACCGCCCGGATCGACGCCGAGGACCGGGTCGGGCTCATCCGCGCCATCGTCCGCGTCTTCTTCGTGTTCTTCCTGATCCCGCCCCTCGTTCAGGACGAGGACGGTCGCGGTCTGCACGACAGGGCCACGGGCACGGCCCTGATCCGGACGCGGTGAGCCGGACGCGCTGAGCCGGAACCGCGAGCCCGTGCGCCGTCCCCGTGGTCGCCGGGTAACCCCGACCGATCGGCTTCGTGCGGGATCAGCCCCGACGGCGGGCGCTGCGCTGCATGTTGCGGACCTTCGCGCCCTGGGGGAGCGGGCCCTTGGGCATCTGGTTCTGGATTCCGGTCTTGGTCCCGAGCGCCCGCAACCTGGTGTCCAGGGCGTCGACCTTCGCGCGGTTGATGTTCATCGGGTACCTGGTCAGGCGGCGGTTGAGCTTGCGCAGGGGGACCTGCTCGGGGGTCGTCCCCTCCTCGTCACCCACGATCAACTCGTAGATCGGGGTGTCGCCGACGACGCGGGCGACCTTCTTCTTCTCCTGCGTCATGAGCGGCTTGAGCCTGTGCGGCTGCCCCTCGCCCACGAGGACGATCCCACACCGTCCGACCACGCGGTGGACCGCGTCGAAGCTGGTGGTCGCGGCGACGGCCTGGTTGACGCGCCACCCGGATCGGAGCTGGTCCAGTGCCCACGCCGCCGCACCGGGCTGGCCCTCGGCCTTGGCGAACACCGTGTTCTGGACGCGGCGGGAGAAGATGACCATCGCCAGCATCAGACCCGTGAGCACACCCAGTGGAAGCATCCACCACTGGCCACCCCACAGCGAACCCAGGAGGAAGAACGCGACGGCGGACAGGATCAACGCGCCGATCATCAGCGGCCACAGCAGTTTGTCCTGCTTGGACTGGATCTTCAGTGCCTGCCACATCTGGCCGCGCTGTGCCTTGCTCGCCTGCCGCCGGGCAGCCCGGGCCGCCTTCTTGTCCGCCTTGCTGACCTCGCTCTTCGCCATACCGTTCAGGATACGTGGCGGGCACCACCACCCGGGAACCGCGGTTCACCGCAGGGGGGCCGAGTGAGACGCGCCGGGCGACCGGGGCGGAGACGCGGTCGCCCGTGCGGGGCTCAGGCCAGGCTGCGTGCCAGCACGGAGGAGGCCTCCTGAGAGGCGGCGCCGCCGGAGG
Source organism: Dietzia sp. SYD-A1 (assembly GCF_015356725.1). Lineage (NCBI taxonomy): Bacteria > Bacillati > Actinomycetota > Actinomycetes > Mycobacteriales > Dietziaceae > Dietzia > Dietzia sp. SYD-A1. The sequence continues at coordinate 3,536 of NZ_JADDKI010000707.1, read as the reverse complement.
TCAGGTGCGCGAGATGCTCGGGTACCTCCTGGCCGCGGTGTTCGAGAGCCTGGACGTAGAGGCGACCGGCCCGGTACGAGGACCGCACCAGTGGGCCGGCCATGACCCCGGCGAAACCGATCTCGCGCGCCTGTTCGGACAGCTCCACGAACTCCTCCGGCTTGACCCAGCGGTCGATCGGGTGGTGCAGCGGGCTCGGCCGGAGGTACTGGGTGATGGTGAGGATGTCGCACCCCGCGGAATGCAGGTCGACCATCGCGTCGACGATCTCCTCCGTGGTCTCGCCCATCCCCAGGATGAGGTTGGACTTGGTGACCAGCCCGAAGTCACGGGCGGCGCGGATCACTCCGAGGGACCGGTCGAACCGGAACGCCGGCCTGATGCGCTTGAAGATCCGGGGGACCGTCTCCAGGTTGTGTGCGAGCACCTCGGGCCGCGACTCGAAGACCTCCGCGAGCTGGTCCGGGTCCCCGTTGAAGTCGGGGATCAGGTTCTCCACCCCGGTGTTGGGGTTGAGTTCGTGGATCTTGCGGACCGTCTCCGCGTACAGCCACGCGCCGCCGTCCGGCAGGTCGTCACGGGCGACACCGGTGATGGTGGAGTAGCGCAGACCCATCTCGCGCACCGACTCCGCCACCCGTCGCGGCTCGTCGCGATCCAGGGCGCTCGGCTTACCGGTGTCGATCTGGCAGAAGTCGCAGCGTCTCGTGCACTGTTCGCCGCCGATGAGGAACGTGGCCTCGCGGTCCTCCCAACATTCGTAGATGTTGGGACACCCGGCCTCCTCGCACACCGTGTGCAGACCACCGGTCTTGACGAGGCTCTTGAGTTCCTTGTACTCCGGACCCATGGTGGCCCGGGTCCGGATCCACGACGGCTTCCGCTCGATCGGCGTCTCGGCGTTACGGGCCTCGATGCGGAGCAGCTTGCGGCCTTCAGGAGTCACAGTCACGGCCGCAAGCCTACTCTCGATTCACTGCACGGGCAGTCGTCCGTCGAGCGCCTCCACCACGTCGGAGGTGACCTGGTCGAGGACCTCCGAGACGGGGACGTCCCGTCCGAGTTCGGCCGAGAGGGACGTGACCCCGGCGTCGACGATCCCGCAGGGGACGATCCGCGAGTAGGCGTCGAGATCACAGTCGCAGTTGAGCGCGAAACCGTGCATCGTCACCCCGCGCTGGACACGGATCCCGATGGCGGCGATCTTGCGCTCCGGCCGGCCGTTCCCGGCCGGACACCACACCCCGGACCGGCCGTCCACCCGGTCGACCTCCACCCCCATCCGGGCGCAGGTGGTGATGAGGGCCTGCTCCACCCGGCGTACGTACTCGACCACGTCGATGGGATCCGACAACGCGATGATGGGGTACCCGACCAGTTGCCCGGGCCCGTGCCAGGTGATCCGGCCACCCCGGTCCACATCGACGACGGGGGTCCCGTCGACCGGGCGATCCGCTGGCTCCGTGCGCTTGCCGGCGGTGTACGTGGCCGGGTGCTCCAGGAGCAGGATCGTGTCCCCGCGGGTGCCCTCGGCCCTCTCCTCGGCCAGTATCCGCTGCAGATCCCAGGTGGGCGTGTACTCGACGGTCCCGAGTCGGCGGATCTCCGGCTCGACCGGATCGCGGCGCAGGGACTGACCGGTGTGCGACATGGCGACCACTCTAGGCGGGACGACCCCGACGACGACGACGGGCGCCCTCCGGGGGAGGGCGCCCGTCGTTCCGTCGTCGAGACCTACAGCGCGAGGTCCCCCTCGAACTCGGCCCTCTGGAGACGGTCCTTGACCGTGGTGAGGAACCGGCCGGCGTCGGCGCCGTCGATGAGGCGGTGATCGTAGGTCAAGGGGAGGTACCCCATCGACCTGATGGCGATCGACTCGCCGTCGTCGTCGACATCCACCACGGGGCGCCGCACGATCGCACCGGTCCCCAGCATCGCCGCCTGCGGCGGCACGAGGATCGGGGTGTCGAACAACGCACCCTCGCTCCCGATGTTGGTGATGGTGAACGTCCCGCCCTGGAGGTCGTCCGGGGTCAGCTTGGAGGCCCGCGCCCGCTCCGCCAGGTCGATGATCGCCTTGGCGAGCCCGGGGATGTCCAGGTCCTGGGCGTCGCGGATGACCGGTGAGAGCAGCCCGGCCTCGGTGTCCACGGCGATACCGAGGTTCACGGACCCGTGGTATGTGATCTCGTTGCTGTCCTCGTCGTACGACGCGTTGACGTTCGGGTGGGAGACCAGCGCCTCGACCACAGCCTTGGCGTAGAACGGCAGGTAGGTGAGCTTGACGCCGTGCGTGTCGGCGAACTGGCTCTTCGTCCGTGCCCTCAGCTGCGCGACGCGGCTCATGTCCACCTCGAAGACCTGGGTGAGCTGCGCGCTGGTCTGGAGCGACTCGCGGGTCTTCTTGGCGGTGATCTTGCGGATCCGGTTGGCCTTCTTGGTGGTCCCGCGCAGCTCCGCGAGTTCGGGCCGGACCCCGGCCGTGGACGGGCCGCCCGCCGGGGCCTTCTTCTCCGCGGGAGCGTCCGCGCCGCCCTCGGCACCCCCCTCGGCCGCGGCGAGGACGTCCTGCTTGCGGATGCGGCCACCGATCCCGGTGCCCTTGACGGAATCAAGATCCACGCCGTGCTCCTGCGCGAGCTTGCGCACGAGCGGCGTGACGTACGGGGAGGATCCGGTGGACGAGTCGGCGGCGTCGGCCGTGCCCCCGGCCGCGTCGGCGCCGCTGTCGCCGCCCTTGTCCCCGGCCGCCGCGAGGACGTCCTGTTTACGGATGCGCCCACTCGCCCCGGAACCCTCGACGGTGTCGAGGTCGACACCCTTCTCCTCGGCGAGCGCGCGTACCAACGGCGTGGCGGACGGCGAGGTGCCGGACTTGGCGGCTTCCGCCGGTTCGGCCCGCTCACGGTGGCCACCCGACGCCTTCTCGCCGCCATCGGACCCCGTGGACTTCTCGGCCTTCGCCGCCGCCTTGTCCGCGGCCTTCTTCTCGGTCTCCGGGGTGTTGCCCGCCGCGTCGTCCTGCTCGGCGGCACCGGCCGCATCGGTGGCGTCACCTTCCGCCTGAGCGGGGGCGTCGTCCGGCCGGGCGGACTCCGCGGCGTCGGAGGTGCCCTCGTCCTCGGGTTGGTCGTCCTGGTCGGAGGCGTCTGCGTCTCCGATGACGGCGAGGACCGCGCCGACCTCGACGGTGTCGTCCTCGTCGGCGACGATCTTCTGGATGGTGCCGGCGACGGGGGAGGGGATCTCGGTGTCGACCTTGTCGGTGGAGACCTCGAGCAGGGGCTCGTCGACCTCGACGGTGTCGCCGACGGCCTTGAGCCAGTTGGTGATGGTGCCCTCGGTGACGGATTCGCCGAGTTCGGGCATGGTGACCTCGGTGCCCTTGCCGCCGGAGCCCTTCGAGCCGGAGCCCTTGGTGGCGGAGGACGAGCTGGGCGCGGGCTCGTCTGCCTCGTCGCTGTCCTGATCGGCGGTGTCGGGGGCCTCGTCGGCGGAGTCGTCAGCGTCGGAGGCGTCCTCCGCCGTCTCGTCGC
>NZ_JADDKI010000706.1:0-3971 GCF_015356725.1 Dietzia sp. SYD-A1 | reverse complement strand
TCCTGATCGGCGGTGTCGGAGGCCTCGTCGGCGGAGTCGTCAGCGTCGGAGGCGTCGTCATCCGAATCGTCGTCGGATCCACCGGAACCGTCGTCGATGACCGCGAGCTCTCCGCCGATCTCGATGGTCTCGTCCTCGTCGGCGACGATCTTGGACAGGGTGCCCGCGGCGGGCGACGGGATCTCGGTGTCGACCTTGTCGGTGGAGACCTCGAGCAACGGTTCGTCGACCTCGACCGTGTCCCCCTCCTTCTTGAGCCAGCGGGTGACGGTGCCCTCGCTCACGGATTCACCGAGAGCCGGCATCTGTACGGAGAAGGCCATGGTGTCGTGACTCCTCAAGAGTTGTGGGCGCTGCCCGCCGGCGCGATCCGCGCCCGCGTGAGCGGCGACATGGTGGTGAGCTGTCAGTTCTGCGACGACCCGGGACCGGACCGCTGTGGCGGTCCGCCCGGACGATCGCCCACCATTGTGCCCTGTACCACCTGCCGGTGTCGTCGGACGCCCCGATCCCGGCGCCAGCGGCCGCCTGAACCGGCCGGCGGCCACGCCATCACCGGTGCTGGCGCTCGGTACGATCGAATGTCACAGACGGCCCCACCCCGGACGGGGGGCCGACGGGAGGAGTCCGACGGTGGCGATCCGCGATCTATTCCGGCGGCGGCGGTCACGGATCCCGGCGGATCCCGCTGACCTCGCCCACTTCCGGTCGTGGTGTGAGACCAGGGTGGGGATCGAGGCGTACCTCGAGCCCGAGACGCTCGTGTCGGTGCCGGGGCTGCTCCTGGTCGCCTTCGACGGCGAGTGGACGCGCCGCCCGGTGGGGGATGTCGCCACCGCGCGCAAGCTCGCCGACGAGCTGGGGATCCCCCTGTACGACGCGATGGAGACCGGGTACCCGGATCGGATGCGGCTCTTCGAGGAGGTCCGCATCTCGCGCGAGCGCAAGGAGAGGGCCCGCCGGCTCCGCGAGCAGATGCGCGGGAATGACCACTAGCAGTGCCGGGCGGTCCGACCGCACATCCGTAGCGCCAAGGCGAGGGACTCCCGCCGGACTAGATGACCACCGTGGTGCCGAGAGGTGCCGATCGAACGATGCCCACTCCGCCGGGGCCGTATCCCACGGAGTCCCGTGGGCGACGGTGTTCGTGTGGTGAGCACCGCTGAGTCTGGCGTCCATCCGACGACGATCGCCCCCGACCGCTCCCATCACTGAGTCGTGACTCTCGAAGGGGCGCACCATCGCCGCCGACGGCCCCCGAGAGTTCGAGATCACCGCGTAACTCATCCTTGATGCTTTTGAAACCTAAGAAGATGCACCGGAAATGCTGCCGTAACAGCAAGGCGACAGTGTGTCTCTGGTCGCTCGAACCACTTGTGGATCACTCCCACAGCGACCGGGTTTCCCTTCCCACTCAGAGAAATGAGCGCACATGCTCCAGATGACAACCCGCCGCAGGGCACGAGCGTTCGTGGCCGCTCTGTCCTGCGCCGGACTCCTGGCCACAGGGCTGCCCAGCACAGCGGCGGGCTCTCCGCTTGACAGCCTCGCCGCCGGCAGTCTCGGATCGAGTACGGGCACGACAGCGCCGGGCGCACCCGAGACTCCGGTCGAGCCCGATCCGGTCGAGCCCGATCCGACTGAGCCGATTGATGACGGGGATCCCACCCTGCCCACCGTGACGGTCGTGGCGACCGGCGGCACCCTCGCCGGCCGGGCGACCACGCAGGACTCGTACTCGAACTACCGCGCCGGAACGTATCCGATGGCCGAGCTCATCCCCGAAATCGCCCCGGCCATCGACCAGATGGCCAACGTGGACATCGTGCAGTTCGGCAACGCCGGTTCAGGCGGTTACACCATCGCGCAGTATCGCGAGCTGACCCTGGCGGTCGAACGAGCACTCGCGAGCTCGGACGCCGTCGTGGTGACCACGGGGACCGACACCATGGAGGAGTTCGGGTACTGGCTCGACGTCACTGTCCAGAGCAAGAAGCCGGTAGTCATCACAGGTGCGATGCGTCCGTGGGCTGCCGGCCCAACCCCGGATGTCGACCCGGTGTTCGGCAGTGACGGCCCCGCCAACCTGCTCCAGTCGATCCGGCTCGCGGCATCTCAGCAGACCTACTGCTTCGGCACCGTGCTGATGCTCAACGACGAGATTCACGCGGCACGCGACGTCACCAAGGGCAACACCATGCGGACCGACACGTTCGAATCCCGGAGAGTCGGCGTTCTCGGGTGGATCGACGGCGATCGGATCAGTCTCCCGCGTGGACCGTCCAGAGTGCTTGACTGCCAGTCCGACCGGTGGTTCACGCCCTTCGACCTGTCGGAGATCTCAGCAGGCGATCTGCCCAAGGTGGAGATCTTCTACAACTACCAGGAGGCCTCCGGGGATGCGATCCGGGGAATGGTCGCCGGTGGGGCGACCGGAATCGTCACCGCCGGTACCGGTGCGGGCGGCATCTCCTCGGCGGCAGGCCAGGCTCGCCGCGATGCCATCACTCAAGGGGTGTGGTTCGTCTCCACCAGCCGCACCGGCTCCGGGACGGTCGGCCCCACCAGTGCTGCGGGGATGATCTCCGGCAACGAGTTGCTTCCGCAGAAGGCCCGGCTGTTGCTCATCCTGAGCCGCGCCTTCACAGACGACATCACCGTCGCCCGGGACTGGTTCGCCACGGCCGGCAATCCCGGGTTCGGCAACGCAACGGCTGCCGTGGACGTGCAGTCGGTCCCGGACGGGGTGCTCGAGCAGGTCGCGTGATCGCACCCCACCCAGCGTGATCGCACCCCGTCCAGAGTGACCCGTGCGGACGATGTCAGCGCCCTGCAGTGGAGAATCGTCGGACACCACTCACCGAGAGGCGATGTCCTCCAGGACCGCGAGCATCGTCCGCACGGGCACCCCGGTCCCCCCCTTGGGCAGGTACCCCTCGGCGCCACCGTCGTTATAGGCCGGGCCGGCCACATCGATGTGGACCCACTCCACGCCCTCGGCGACGAATTCGGAGAGGAACAGGCCAGCGGAGAGCATGCCACCCCAGCGATGCGGGGTCACGTTGGTGAGGTCGGCGACCTCGGAGTCCAATCCGTCACGCAGTTCCTCCGGCAGCGGCATCGGCCAGCCGCCCTCGCCGACCTCGCGGCTGAGTTCGGCCACCCGGTCCCGGAAGTCCTCGGTGCCCATGACGCCGGGGGTCTTCTTGCCCAGGGCCACCATCTGTGCGCCGGTGAGCGTCGCGGTGTCGATGAGGTGTGAGGGGGAGTCCTCGCAGGCCCTGACGATGGCGTCGGCGAGGATGAGTCGGCCCTCGGCGTCGGTGTTCTGCACCTCCACCGTCGTCCCGCCGTACATGGTGAGCACGTCACCGGGGCGGTACGCCGTGGACGACGGCATGTTCTCGGCCATCGGGACGGTGGCCACCACGGTGAGGTCCAGCCCGAGCCGGGCGGCGAGGATGACGGTCGCGACGACGGCGGCCGCTCCGCCCATGTCCATGGTCATCTGCTCCATCCCCGCGGCCGGCTTGATGGAGATGCCGCCGGTGTCGAACGTGACGCCTTTTCCGACCAACGCGACGGTGGGTCGACCCTCGGCCCCGCGGTGGGTGAGACGGACCAGTCGCGGCCCGCGGGACGACCCTCCGCCCACCGCCAGGATGCCGCCGAAGCCGCCCTCCGCGAGAGCGGGCTCGTCCAGGACCTCCACGTCGAGGCCCGCGCCGGCGGCGAGTTCGGCCGCACGGTCCGCGAAGGAGCCGGGGAAGAGCAGGTTGGGCGGGGTGTTGACCAGGTCGCGAGCCAGGCTGACGCACTCCGCGATCGTGGCCGCGCGGGCCACCGCGTCCCCGCCGCCCTCCGCGACCAGCACCTTCACGGAGTCCGCCTTCTCGTCGCCGTCATCCTTCGCGGTGACCTTGGCCGGCCGGAACGATCCCAGCGCCGCCCCCAACGCGACGGCCTCGGCG
>NZ_JADDKI010000078.1:0-19558 GCF_015356725.1 Dietzia sp. SYD-A1 | reverse complement strand
CCCGCGCAGATCATGGTGCCGTCCGAGGTCTCGCGCGGGGCGCCGGCGGAGTTGGCCATGGCCCACCACGGGTCGGTCTCCAAGGAACGCCGGGCGCTCATCGAGGACGCCCTCAAGTCGGGACGGTTGCGCGCGGTGGTGGCGACGTCGTCCCTCGAGCTCGGGATCGACATGGGCGCGGTGGATCTGGTCGTGCAGGTCGAGTCGCCCCCCTCCGTGGCCTCGGGACTCCAGCGGGTGGGCCGCGCCGGACACCAGGTCGGTGAGGTCTCCCGTGCGGCGGTCTTTCCCAAGCACCGCGCCGATCTCCTCCACAGCGCGGTGACCGTGGAGAGGATGGTCGCCGGTCAGATCGAGGCCATGTCGGTCATCACCAATCCGTTGGACGTCCTCGCGCAACAGACGGTGGCCGCGTGCGCACTCGAGTCGATCGATGTGGAGGACTGGTTCGCCGCCGTCCGGCGGACCGCCCCGTTCGCCGGACTGCCCCGGTCGGCCTTCGACGCGACGCTGGACATGCTGGCGGGAAAGTACCCGTCGGCGGACTTCGCAGAACTCCGGCCGCGCCTCGTGTGGGATCGCGACGCCGGGACGCTGACCGGCCGACCGGGTGCGCAACGCCTCGCCGTCACCTCGGGAGGCACCATTCCCGACCGTGGACTGTTCGGCGTGTTCATGGTGGGGGAGAAGGCGACGCGGGTCGGGGAGCTCGACGAGGAGATGGTCTACGAGTCGAGGGTCGGCGACGTGTTCGCCCTCGGGGCCTCGAGCTGGCGGGTCGAGGAGATCACGCACGACAGGGTGCTGGTCACGCCCGCGCCCGGCGGGACGGGAAGGCTGCCGTTCTGGCTCGGGGACGACCAGGGAAGGCCTGCGGAGCTGGGCCGCGCCCTCGGCGGGTTCCTGCGCGAGGTGGGGCACGGGTCCGACGACGAGGTGGTCCCCCGCCTCGCCGCCGCCGGCCTCGACGTCAACGCGGTGGCCAATCTCCGGCGGTACCTCGTCGAGCAGAGGGAGGCCACGGGGCACCTCCCCAGCGACACGACCCTCGTGGTGGAGCGGTTCCGGGACGAGGTGGGCGACTGGCGCGTCGTTCTGCACTCTCCGTTCGGCGCCCGCGTGCACTGGCCGTGGGCGGAGGCGGTGCGTGCGCGGCTCGCCGCCGCGCACGGGTTCGACGCCGTCCCGGTGGTGTCCGACGACGGCATCATCCTGCGGGTCCCGGACACCGTCGACGACGGCGAGGTGGGCGCCCGCCCGGGAGCCGAGACGTTCGCCCTCACTCCCGAGGAGGCCGTGGACCTGGTCACCACCCACGTGGGTGGGTCCGCGCTCTTCGCGTCCAGGTTCCGCGAGTGTTCGGCGCGGGCGCTGCTCTTCCCCCGGTTGGACCCGGGGCGGCGGGCCCCGCTGTGGCAACAGCGGCAGAAGTCGGCTCAGCTGCTCGACGTGGCACGCCGCTACCCGGACTTCCCGATGATCCTCGAGGCGGTCCGTGAGTGTCTGCAGGACGTGTACGACGTCCCCGCGCTGGAACGTCTGCTGCGCGAGATCGACTCGCGGACGGTCCGGATCGTGGAGATCGACACCCCGACGGCGTCGCCGTTCGCGCAGTCGTTGCTCTTCGACTACGTCGGTGCGTTCCTCTACGAGGGGGACTCGCCGCTCGCGGAGAAGCGGGCGGCGGCGTTGGCGATCGACCCCTCACTCCTCGGCCAGCTCCTGGGACGCGTGGAACTCCGCGAGCTGCTCGACGTGGAGGTGCTGGACTCGATCGAACGGCGGCTACAGCACCTCGAGCCCGAGCGCGCGGCCCGTGACGCCGAGGCCGTGGCCGACCTGCTGCGCCTGCTCGGGCCACTGACCGTCGAGGAGATCGCCGAGCGGTCCACGGAGCCGGAGGCCGTCCCGGGGTGGCTGGCGACGCTCGCCACGTCGTCCCGGATCGTCACGGTGGAGCACGCCGGCCGCACCTGGTGGGCCGGTGTCGAGGATGTGCCCAGGCTCCGCGACGGGCTCGGCGTGCCTCCGCCGCGCGGGGTCTCCTCGGCTTTCCTCGGCGACGCCGACGATCCCCTCGGCGAACTGGTCCGCCGCTATGCGCGAACCCACGGCCCGTTCACGGTGGATGCCCTGGCGGCGCGCTTCGGCCTGGGTGTGGCCGTGGCGCGCGGCGTGCTCGAGCGGTTGACCTCGGCCGGGACTCTGCTGGCCGGTGAGTTCCGCCCGGGGGCCGCGGGACCGGAGTGGTGTGACGCCGAGGTGTTGCGCCACATCCGCCGGCGCTCGCTCGCCGCGTTGCGCAGCCAGATCGAACCGGTGTCGCACACCGCGCTGGCCCGCTTCCTGCCCGGCTGGCAGAGCCTGGGCTCCGGCTCCGGTTCCGGTTCCGAGTCCGGTGTGGACGGCGTCCTCGCGGTGGTCGAGCAGCTCGACGGGCTGGCGGTGCCCGCCTCCGCGCTCGAGCCTCTCGTCCTCGCGCCCAGAGTCCGCGACTACTCCCCGGCGATGCTGGACGAGCTGCTCGCCGGGGGAGAGGTGCTCTGGAGCGGGCGGGGCCGAGCGGGGGCCCGAGACGGCTGGGTCTCCCTGCACCCGGCGGACTCCGCAGGAGCGACCCTCCCACTCGACCGGCCGCAACCGGAGGGCGTGGTTCACATCGCGGTGGTCGAGTCACTGCGCGGCGGGGCCCTGTTCTTCCGGGACATCGTGACCACGGTGAAAGAGGCGGCTGCACAAGAGTCGACCGGTGATGCCCCGGAGGTTGCCGGACCAGCCGCCACCGTACCGGCCGTCACCGAGGCCGTCGTCCGCGACGCCCTCTGGGACCTGGTTTGGGACGGCGTGGTCACGAACGACACCCTCTCGCCGTTGCGGGCGGTCCTGTCCGGTGGCGGCTCGTCGGGGTCGGGCACCGCCCACCGCTCACCGCGGTCCTCGGCCAGGCCCCGTCGGGCCCGCCTGGGCCGGACCTCCATGGCGCAGTTGAACGGCGCGATGGCCGCCGGCACGCGGACGCCTCCCGTGGTGGCCGGTCGCTGGTCGCTGGTGCCGGAGCCGGTCACCGACGCGACTGTGCGCGCCCACGCCTGGGCCGAGACGCTCCTGCTGCGCCACGGCGTGGTGACACGGGGTGCGGTCGAGGCGGAGGAGATCCCGGGCGGGTTCGCCGCCGTCTACAAGGTGCTGGCGCAGATGGAGGACTCGGGTCGCTGTCGCCGTGGCTACTTCGTCGAGGGTCTGGGTGCCGCCCAGTTCGCCGCCGGCAACACCATCGACCGCCTGCGTTCCTACGACGACACGGCCGACGACGCCCACTGGCCCTCCGGCACCGACGAGCCGGCAGTGCGAGTCCTCGCCGCCACCGACCCGGCCAATCCGTATGGCGCCGCCCTGCCCTGGCCGCAGGCCCCGGAGGGTGGATCGGGTCACCGTCCGGGCCGGAAGGCAGGCGCTCTCGTGGTGCTGGTCGACGGACTGTGTGTCCTGTTCGTCGAGCGCGGTGGCCGAACCGTCCTGGTTCTCGAGGACCGCGCGGGCGCGGTGGCCCTCGCCGCGTCCGCGCTGGCCGCAGCGGTGAAGTCCGGGGCCGTGGGACCACTCACCGTCACCACCATCGCGGGCGAGCCCGTCCACACCTCGCCCGTCGCGGCCGCCTTCGAGAACGCCGGTTTCGGGGCGACGCCGAAGGGGTTGCGCATCCGGCGGTGAGGCACTCCGCCCCCCGGCGGTGATGGCCCACGCCTCGGCCATTGAGTCACCCACGCCAACGAGTTAAGATATGCGCATCAATGCATATATAGAGAGGGGCGTTGGAATGGGGATAGGGCACTCACACGGAAGCCACACCCGCGGCTCCGCCCACACCCGCGGCCCCGCCGACGCGCACGGCTCCGCCCACACGCACGGCTCGGTGAGCACGCAACCGTCCGGCCACGCCGGGGCTCGCTACCGGGTGAGGCTGGCGTGCGCCTTTGCTCTGACCTCGGTGTTCTTCGTCGTCGAGCTGATCGCCGGCGTCATCTCCGGCTCCCTGGCGCTACTCTCCGATGCCGGCCACATGGGGGCGGACGTGGTGGCGCTGGGCGCAGTGCTCGCGGCCACGGTGATCGCTTCGCGTCCGGACCGCTCCGGCCGACGGACGTTCGGCCACTATCGGGTGGAGATCTTCGCCTCCGCGCTCGCGGTCCTCATCATGGGCGGAATGGGCGTGTACGTCCTGGTCGAGGCGTTCAGCCGGTTGGGTTCGGACGCGCACGTCGCCACCGGGACCATGCTGATCGTGGGTGCGATGGGACTGGTCGTCAACGTCGTCTCGCTACTCCTGCTGCGCAGCGGTTCATCGGAGAGCCTCGCGGTCCGCGGCGCGTATCTCGAGGTCCTGGCCGACGCGGCCGGATCGGTGGGGGTGATCGCAGCCGCGCTGCTCATCCGGGCCACCGGATCGACCGTGTGGGATCTCGTGGTGGCCGTGGCGATCGCCGCGTTCATCGTCATCCGAGCGGTGATCCTCGGTCGACAGGTCGTCGCGGTGCTGGCCCAGCACGCGCCCGCCGGGGTCGACCCCGCTGCGGTGGAGTCCGAACTCGCGTCGGTGCCCGGCGTGGAGGGGGTGCACGACCTGCATCTGTGGACCCTGACCTCCGGAATGGATGTCGGGACGGTCCACCTGGTGATCGCCCCCGGGGCGCAGCACGCCGGAATCCTTGAGGAGGCGCGGCGCGTCCTGCGGGAAGCCCACGGAATCGAGCACGCGACAGTCCAGATCGAGACCGCCGGCGTCGTGGAGTGCCGCGCTCTGGGATGGTGAACTCGGCGATTCGGAGAGCGGCCAGGGCAGACACAGTGGACAGAGCAGACACAGTGGACAGAGCAGACACAGTGGACAGAGCAGACACAGTGGACAGAGGGGTCGACGGTGCCGGAGGGTGATTCCGTTTACAGGGTGGCCAAGCGGGTCGACCGGGCGTTGGCCGGACGGACCCTCGACAAGTCCGAGCTGCGAGTCCCCCGATTCGCAGCGGTGGACCTGCGGGGCAGGGCCGTGGTCACCGCCCGGTCCCGCGGCAAGCACCTCTTCGTCGTCGTCGGCCCCGACGCGCAGGGTCGGGACCCCGTCACCCTGCACATCCACCTGAAGATGGAGGGCCGCATCCACATCCATCGTGCGGGAGAGCGGTGGCGGTTCCCCGCGCACACCGTCCGGCTGCTTCTGCGTGCGGGTGACGTCGAGGTGGTGGGTACCGAACTCGGAGTGCTGCGCGCACTGGACCCGTCCGAGGCCGATCGGGCGGTCGACCACCTCGGCCCCGATCTCCTGGGGCGGGACTGGGACCCGGACGCCAGCGTCGCGGAGGTGATCAGGCGAATCGGTGAGCGGCCCACCCGGACGATCGGGGAGGCACTGTTGGACCAGAGGAATCTCGCCGGGATCGGCACCGTCTACCGCGCCGAGCTCTGCTTTCTGCGAGGCCTCGACCCGAGGGAGCCCGTCGAGGCGGTGCCGGATCTGCGCGCGGTGGTGGTCCTCGCCCGGCGGATGCTCCTCGCCAATGCCGACCGCTCCGTCCGGGTCACGACCGGCGACACGCGCCGCGGGAGGGAGCTGTGGGTGTACGGGCGGGACGGCAAACCCTGCCGCAGGTGTGGGACCCAGGTGGAGACGTTCCGACTGGGTGGTCTCGCCGACCCCGATGAACCGAGCGATTCGCTCGATCGCATCGCCTACCGCTGCCCGTCGTGCCAACCGGGGCGTGCCACACTGGGGCCATCGCCAACGGAGGAGAACCTGTGACCGACCGCAACACGATTCTGATCACCGGAGCCAGCGCGGGTCTCGGCGAGGGTATGGCCCGTCGCTGGGCCGCGCAGGGCAAGAGCCTGGCGCTGTGCGCCCGCCGCCTCGACCGCCTCGAGGAGCTCCGCGCCGAGCTCGTGGCCGCCAACCCCTCGATCACGGTAGCGGTCCGCGAACTCGACGTGGCTGATGGCGACGCGGTGGAGCGGGTGTTCGGTGAGCTCGACGCGGAGCTCGGAGGCATCGACCGCTTTGTCCTCAACGCCGGACTCGGGAAGGGGGCGTCCATCGGCACCGGCAAGGCGCACGCCAATCGCGAGACCGCGATGGTCAACGTGATCGGCACCCTCAACCAGGCCGAGGCCGCGATGGAGCTCATGAACAAGAGGGGTGAGGGGCACCTGGTGTTCATCTCGTCCGTGAGCTCCCTGCGCGGTATGCCCAAGGCCCAGAACACCTACGGCGCCACCAAGGCGTTCGTGTCCTCGCTGGCGCAGGGCCTGCACGCCGAACTCGACAGCGCGGGCAGCCGCATCAAGGTCACCGACATCCTCCCCGGGTACATCCGCACCGACATCAACCGCTCGGTCAAGACCTCACTGATGACCGAATTCGACGAGGGCGTCGACGCGCTGGTCAGGACGATCGACGCCGAGCCCACTCGGGCACTCGTCCCCGCCAAGCCCTGGAAGGCGATCGGTCCACTGTTGACGCTCCTGCCGGAGAAGGTCAGCCGCAGGTTCGTCTGACCTGCTAGAAGGGCGGCGGGCTGAGGAGGTCGTCGAGTAGGGCCCGGACCTCGTGCTCGACCGTGCTGACCACGGGCGCGTTCCGCCGCCACCAGCGACCGTGGTCGACGAAGCGGGTGTCCGCCGATCCATGTGCGCGGGCGCGCTCGGCGTTCAGGCGGAGCGCTCGGCGAGACCAATAAGTGGGCTCCGGCCGTGCTTCACCGCCTGTGGTGGTCGGGTCCGGGTTTCGCTTCTGTTGCCTATTCCAGGCCTGGGACTCCGCGCGGGCCTGCTCGCGGCGGTAGGCCCCGAGCGGCCCGGAGGGTCGGGTCGTCATGGTCGCCCCATCGGGGGTGACGACGGTGAGACCTCCCTCGGGCTCCAGGTTGTAGATCCAGTCGGAAAAGGTCTTGAACCGGTGGTGACGCCGACACAGACACATGAGGTTGTGCTCTTCGGTCGGCCCGCCCCGGGCAGGGTCGGCGTGGTCGAACGGTCGGACATGATCGATGTCACAATCATCGGCTGGAACCGCACACCCGGGGTGGCGGCAGGTTCCGTCGCGCAGCCTGATGCGGCGTGCCAACTCGGCTCCGGGCCGGTACTTGAGGCCGCGGCCGGCGTCGTCGGCGGCACCGATGCGGGGGTCGACCTTCTCGACGCTGGCACCGTCGCTGATGTTCAGCATGTCCAGCAGAGCCTGAAGCGCGGCCTCGCCCGTCCGGGTGAACTCCACCCGCACCCCGTCGCCGTCGGCACCGGGGTTGTCCGCGCCGGTGTTGCCGGGAGCGATCACGGTGACCTTGGGTCGCAGCGGCGACACGGGATGGTCCGAACTGCCGGGCTGCGGGCTGTCGCCACACACGAGTGACAGCAGCGCGTCCGCGCGGCGTTCGGCCTTGGAGTAGTAGTAGTCCGGGTCCGGGTCCGGGTCCGGGTCCGGGTCCGGCTGGCCGGTCCCCTCGGTGGTGGCGGCGGCGGCTTCGGCGGCGGCGTGTTCGGCAGCGCGCTGGTCGATCGCCTCGGCGAGGACCGCCGCCTCTTCGGTGGCAAGGATGGCCGACACGGTGGACATGCCGTCGGCGCCCTTGTTGATGCGCACTCCGCGGGCACGGCTGGCGTCCTCCTTGCGCCTGCGGATGCCGTCGGCGTCGTGTCGGGCGATGATCGTGTCCACCGCATCGCGAATCGCTCGCGCCCCGAGGCGTTCGCCGGCCTCGATCGCGGCCAGGTAGTCGTCGACGACGTCCTGTTGAACCTGCGGGAGGACCGAGGGATCGACGGTGGCCATCTGGCGGGCCAGCAGTTCGGCGGCGCGCTGGTCCAGGCGCCCTGAGGCCAGGGCTGCGAGGACGGCGGGGTAGCGCTGGTGCAGGTCCGCGGCGAAGGAGACCATCGATTCGGCCCGCAGGGTGGAGACGGCCATCGCTGCCACCACGTACCCGGTGGCCACATCGAACGGGTCGACCACCGCGTGGCCGGGCGGGGACTCCGGGCCGGCGCCCGAGTCGTCGCGGCGCAGGCACTCGAGCAGCAGGTCGTAGCAGGCCGACAATCGCCGGGCAGCAGCCCGGTTCTCCGCCTCCCAGCCGGCACGAACCGAGGTGGTCAACCTGGTCAGCGGATCGACTCCGGAGGAGCCGAGGGAAGCGCTGCCCGTGAACGGGTTCTCGTCGCCGTCCATACCGCACCCCCGTCACCATCGAGTGTCCGACATCTGTCGAATGTACGTTCGATACTACGCACACAGGTTCGAATGTTCGAGGGGTGTGGACTGGTCATCGCCGAGACTCGGGCAGGCGAGAACGCAGGCGTGCACGCAGGTCAGCGGTACGGCCCGGTAGGCGGCCCGGTCAGCGGGTGGGGCGCGCCTCGGGGCCCACCACGTCGAACAGCATCGCTGTGAACTGGCCCTGCGCCTCGAGCTGCCGACGGCGAAGACGGAGCCGGCGGGGCAGCAGGGGACGCCCGGAACCGAGGACGACCGGACACTGGTGGATCCAGACCCGGTCGAGCAACCCCCGGTCGGCGAACTGGCCCGCGAGGTCGCCACCACCGACCACCCAGACATCCCCGCCGCCGGCGGCATCGACCAGGAGGGGGTGCAGATCGCCGACGTCACCGGCGACGAACTCGACTCCGTCGACGGGATCGAGATCGCGGTGGGTGACGACCCAGCTCGGCACGGAGTAGGGCCAGACGAACGGTCGGCCGTCCTTCGTGAGGTCGCGGCGCACCCACTCGAACGTGTTGACCCCGCAGACGAGTGAACCGACGCCGGAATAGAAGCGGTCGAGGTGGAGGGCGGGGAGCGCGGGGTCGGGCTCGGTCGGTGTGCCACCTGTGGGATCTGCCCCGCCGGAGGTCGCGAACAGCCAGGAGAGGCTCTCCTCGTCGTCGGCGATGTACCCGTCGAGGCTGGTGGCGGTGCAGTAGACGGTGCTCATGCGGGAATGATCGCACCGGGGTACGACACCCGGTTACGAGCCCTTCGTGGGCGAGGAGGGCCGACTCAGCGGCGACCGCGGGCCTCGCGGTAGATCTCCACGAGAGAATCCGTCGAGGAATCGAAACCGTCTCCCGGGTGCCTCTCGGCGGTCAGAGCCCGCAGGAGCTCGCCGGCCTGCGCCTTACCCAGCTCGACCCCCCACTGGTCGAAGGCGTTGATGCCCAGCACGGCGGCCTGGGTGAACACCACGTGTTCGTACAGCGCGATGAGCTGGCCGAGGACCCCGGGTGAGAGCGACGGGGCGAGGATCGTGGTGGACGGCCGGTTGCCGGGCATGACCTTGTGGGGCGCGAGCTCGGGGTCGACCCCCTCCGCGAGCACCTCCTCCTCGGTCTTGCCGAACGCCAGCACGCGGGACTGGGCGAAGAGGTTGGCCACGAGCATGTCGTGCATCGAGCCGGCGCCGTCCGCGGCGGGCAGGTCCGTCACCGGGCGGGCGATACCGATGAAGTCCACCGGGACGAGCTGGGTGCCCTGATGCAGGAGCTGGAAGAAGGCGTGCTGGCCGTTGGTGCCGGGCTCGCCCCAGTAGACCTCACCGGTGGGGTAGGAGACGTCGGAGCCGTCGAGCCGGACCGACTTGCCGAGGGACTCCATGGTGAGCTGCTGCAGGTAGGCGGGGAAGCGGAGAAGCCCTTGGGCGTAGGGGATCACGGCCTTGGACTGGGCTCCGAGGAAGCAGGTGTACCAGATGCCGAGCAGGGCCATGAGGACCGGCGCGTTGTGCTCGGGTGCCTCGGTCGCGAAGTGCAGGTCCATGGTGTGGAAGCCCTCGAGCAGCTCCACGAATGCCGCCGGTCCCACCGTGATCATCACCGACAGGCCGATCGCCGACGACACCGAGTACCGGCCCCCGACCCAGTC
This sequence comes from Dietzia sp. SYD-A1, assembly GCF_015356725.1. Lineage (NCBI taxonomy): Bacteria > Bacillati > Actinomycetota > Actinomycetes > Mycobacteriales > Dietziaceae > Dietzia > Dietzia sp. SYD-A1. Next base: position 9,657 of record NZ_JADDKI010000078.1, on the reverse strand, counting down.
CCAGAACTCGAACATGTTCTCCGCCGCGATCCCGAAGTCGGCCACCTTCTCGGTGGCGGTCGACACCGCCACGAAGTGGGACGCGATCGCGTCCTGTGACCCGAGCGCCTCGACGAAGTGCCGGCGCGCGGCATGGGCGTTGGCCATGGTCTCCTGCGTGGTGAAGGTCTTGGAGGCCACGACCACGAGAGTGGTGGCGGGGTCGACCTCGGAGAGCACGTCCGAGAGGTCCGCAGGGTCCACGTTGGAGACATAGCGTGCGCGGACGCCCGCGGTCTGCAGGTGGCGCAGGGCCCTGTCGACCATCACGGGACCGAGGTCCGAGCCCCCGATGCCGATGTTGACCACGGTGTCGATCCGCGCCCCCGTGTGCCCCGTCCATTCGCCGGAGCGGACCCGCTCGGCGAAATCGGCCATCCGGGTGAGGACCCCGTGGACGTCGGCCACCACGTCCCGTCCGTCGACGACGAGCTCGGCGTCGGCGGGGAGACGGAGCGCGGTGTGGAGGACGGATCGGTCCTCGGTCGTGTTGATCCGGTCACCCCGGAACATCGCGGCCCGCTGCGCCGGCAGACGGGCGGCGTGGGCCAGCTCGGTCAGCGCGCTCATGACCTCGTCGGTGACCAGGTGCTTGGACAGATCGATGTGTAGGTCGCCCGCGGTGACCGTCATGCGGCGACCCCGCTCCGGGTCGGCGGCGAACAACTCGCGGAGGGTCACGCCACCGATCATCGGAACGAGGCCCTCGATGTCCGACCACTGCGGGGTCGTGCTGATGTCCGTCATAACCGCTCCTGCCCAGTCTCGCCGCCCGGGGGTCGCCCGCCGTCCGTATGCGAGGCTAGTCGGGAATACGGGGGCCGCGTTGTCCGTTCCACACACGTGACCCCCATGACTCCTCCGTCCGACTCCTCCGTCTCGCCCCAGGTGGAACGACTGGTCGAGCTGGGCGTGCCCGGGCTCGCCGGGATCACCGCCGGGCGGCTGCGGGAGCACGCCGCGTCACTCCCCGCCGACGTGGCCGTGGGAAGGCCGGTGCTGGCGGTCCACCCCTCGTTAGTTCCCACCGCTCAACTCGTGAGCCTGCTGCGACGTGAGGGTAGGGCCGGTTTCGTCGTGGTCGACATGTCCGACCTGGCCGAGTTCACACCGACCGACGACGTCCGGGTGCCGGACGCCCCGCTCTACCTGGTCGATGACGTGACACGTGACGACGACATGCTGGGCTGGACCCCGACCGACGCGCACGCCGAGTTCGCCCGGCGGGGGCGCACTCCGCTGACCATCTCCGAGGGGGTGAGCTGGCTGCTCCAACAGCCGGAGATGCTCGAACCCGGCAGGTGCTTCATGTGCATCGGGTCGCGGAAGCGCAAGGCCGACGGAGCGCTGGACGCCCGGACCCCGGCACTGTGGATCAGCGGGGGGACGGGCCGCGACGGTCGGGAGAGCAAGGGGGCCCCGAAGGTGGGCTGGTGCTGGGCGAACAACCACCACACGTGGTTGGGGTTCGCCTCCACCGCCGGACGCGTCGGTCCGGGTCTCAGCCCAGTCGCCCGCGACCCAGGCGCAGGAGCATCCCCGCGAGGGTCTGCCCCTCCTGGCCGAGGGAAGAGAAGCGCTCGTAGACCTTGAGTTCGCGGGTGTGGACCAGCTTGGTGCCGCCGGACTTCATCCGCGTGCGGCCGATGCGCTTGGATATCTCGCTGCGGCGGACTATCGCGTCCAGGATCTCTGCGTCCAACCGGTCGATCTCCAGACGGAGCTCCTGGATCTGGGCCTCGGACAACGGATCGTCCGTGCCGGCGGGGTCAGGGTTCATGTCGTAATCATCCCACTCTCTTCCGCTGGACCCTCAGGACAGTCTAATGTTGCCGCCCGTGGACAACTTGAACACGCTTCTCGCGGACATCGGATCCGTGATCTGGGGACCATTCGTCCTCATCCCGCTGCTGCTCGGCACCGGCCTGTTCCTCACGATCAGGCTGCGCGCGATCCAGTTCCGCAAACTGGGCCCCGCGCTCAACCTGGGGCTGCTCCGGCGCCGGGACGACGGCGGCGCGGGTGACATCAGCCAGTACCAGGCGTTGACCACCGCGCTCGCCGCGACGGTCGGCGTGGGCAACATCGTCGGTGTCGCGACGGCGATCTCCCTGGGCGGGCCCGGCGCGCTCTTCTGGATGTGGGTCACCGCCCTCGTGGGAATGGCCTCCAAGTATTCGGAGGCCTTCCTGGGGGTGCGGTACCGCGTGACCGACGCCCGTGGCGAGCAGTCCGGTGGTCCGCAGTACTACCTCCACCGGGGATTCGCCGATCTGTTCGGCCGGACCGGCGCCCGGGTGGGACTCGTCCTGTCTCTCGTCTTCGCGGTGTTCGCGGTCCTGGCGAGCTTCGGCATCGGAAACATGACGCAGGGCAACGCGGTGGCGGCCCAGCTCGACAACTCCTTCGGCATCCCCGTCGTGGCCTCCGGCGTGATCCTGTTCGTCCTCACCGGTGCGGTCCTTCTCGGCGGCATCAAGTCCATCGGCCGGGTCACGGCAGGGTTCGTCCCCCTGATGATCGTGCTGTACCTGCTCGGCGGGATGGTCGTCCTGGTGCTCAACGCCGACGCGATCCCCGGGGCGTTCGGGCAGATCTTCACCGAGGCCTTCACCGGGACGTCCGCGGTGGGTGGCTTCGCCGGTGCCGCGATCATGTACGCCATCCAGATGGGCGTGGCGCGGGGCATCTTCTCCAACGAGTCCGGTATGGGCTCCGCGGCCATCGCGGCCGCCGCGGCCAAGACCACCCACCCGACCCGTCAGGGCCTGGTGTCCATGACCCAGACCTTCATCGACACCATCATCGTCGTCACCTTCACCGGCCTGGTGATCGTCACCTCCGGGGTGTGGGAGCGGGGGAGTGACACGGCCGGCACCATGACCGCCGACGCGTTCGCCGAGGCGATGCCGTACGGCGACAAGCTCGTGGCGGTGGCGATCGCGTTCTTCGCCTTCTCGACGATCCTCGGCTGGTCGTACTACGGCGAGCGGTGTGTCGAGCGACTCGTGGGCGCCGGGGGGGTCATTCCCTACCGGATGGTCTTCACGTGCGTGGTGTTCGTGGGTGCGGTCGTCGAGCTCGAGGTTGTGTGGAACTTCGCCGACGTGATGAACGGCCTGATGGCCATCCCGAACCTCATCGGACTCCTGGTCCTCTCCGGTCTCATCGTCCGCGAGACGAAGCACTACCTGGACAACGATCCGACTCTGACGGCGACGGCAGCGCAGGTCGAGGAGTTCATGGGGGACCGCCCGCGCTGAGATCGGGCTGTCGGAGCGGGTGGGTAGATTGGACACCACGATGACCCACTCCGCCTCCGCTCCAGCCAGCGTTTCAGCTCCAGCCAGCCGCACCTCTGTCGATTCGCCCCTCCTCGACGGGCTCAACCCACAGCAGGTCGCCGCGGTCACGCACCGCGGCGGCCCGTTGTTGATCGTGGCCGGCGCGGGCTCGGGTAAGACCAGCGTGCTGACCAGGCGGATCGCCTACCTGCTGGCCGAGGGGGGCGCGCACCCGGGGCAGATCCTCGCCATCACGTTCACCAACAAGGCCGCCGCGGAGATGCGGGAGCGGGTCTCCGGCCTGGTGGGTTCCCACGCCGAGCGGATGTGGGTGGCCACGTTCCACTCGATCTGCGTGCGGATCCTGCGCGCCCAGTCCGCGCTCCTGGGTACCCGCAATTCCAACTTCACGATCTACGATTCGGACGATTCCCGTCGCCTGCTCGGCATGATCGCCAAGGAGCAGAACCTCGACATCAAGAAGTTCACGCCGCGGATGCTCGCCGCGGCCATCTCGAACCACAAGAACGAACTCCGTGAGCCGTCGGAGGCCATGGATCGTGCGCTGGAGGACTCGGACCGGACCGGGCAGACGGTCGCGGCGGTGTTCACCGAGTACCAGGCGCGGCTACAGGCGGCCAACGCCTTCGACTTCGACGACCTGATCGGGGAGACCGTGGCACTGCTTCGGTCGCACCCGGAGGTGGCGGCCTACTACCGGCGCCGGTTCCGCCACGTCATGGTGGACGAGTACCAGGACACCAACCACGCCCAGTACATCCTCGTCCGCACTCTGGTCGGCGGGGCGGCGGGGACCGGTGACGACGCCGCGGCCGGGGTCGCACCGGCCGAACTCTGCGTGGTGGGAGACGCCGACCAGTCCATCTACGCCTTCCGCGGGGCCACCATCCGCAACATCGAGGACTTCGAGCACGACTACCCGGACGCCCGATCAATCCTGCTGGAACAGAACTACCGCTCGACCCAGACGATTCTCTCCGCCGCCAACGCCGTGATCTCCCGCAACCCGGGCCGGAGGGAGAAGAACCTCTGGACCGACGAGGGAACCGGCGAGTTGCTCGTGGGATACGTGGCGGACAATGAACACGACGAGGCGCGGTTCATCGCCGGGGAGATCGACCGGCTCGTGGACTCCGGGGTGGCCGGGTATTCCGACGTGGCGGTGTTCTACCGGACGAACAACTCCTCCCGTGTGATCGAGGACGTGTTCGTCCGCCTGGGACTGCCCTACAAGGTCGTCGGGGGCACCCGGTTCTACGAGCGCAAGGAGGTGCGCGACGTGGTCGCCTACCTCAAGGTGCTCGCCAACCCGGACGACACGGTGGCTCTGCGCCGCATCCTCAACACGCCGCGGCGGGGGATCGGCGACCGCGCGGAGGCCTGTGTGGTGGTCCACGCCGAACAGCGGGCCATCGGCTTCGGAGAAGCCCTGCGGGACGCCGCCGAGGGCAGGGTGGCGCTGCTGCCGACGCGATCGGCCAAGGCGATCGCGGGGTTCGTCTCGCTGCTCGATGAGCTGCGTGGGGGCATGGCCGGCTCAGACCACCCCGGAGGCGAGGATTCGGCCCCCGACGTCGGCGCCCTGGTCGAAGCCGTACTGGAGCGCACCGGGTACCGCGCCGAGTTGGAGGCCTCCAACGACCCGCAGGACGCGGCGCGGTTGGACAACCTCAACGAGCTGGTGGGTGTGGGCCGGGAGTTCTCCTCCGAGGCCGCGCTCCAGCGGTCTGCGCGGGAGCAGGGTTTCGGCGACCGCGAGGCCGATCTGGACGAGGGCCTCGCCGAGCCGGGTTCGCTGGCGGCCTTCCTCGAGCGGGTCTCGCTGGTGGCGGACGCCGACCAGATCCCCGATCAGGACCAGGGGCAGGTCACCCTCATGACCCTCCACACCGCCAAGGGCCTCGAGTTCCCGGTGGTGTTCCTCGTCGGGATGGAGGACGGCCTGTTCCCGCACATGCGTGCCCTCGGGGATCCGGCGGAGCTGTCCGAGGAGCGGCGGTTGGCATACGTGGGCATCACCCGCGCCCGCACGCGTCTCTACCTGACCCGCGCGATGATGCGTTCGTCGTGGGGCCAGCCCATGACCAATCCCGGGTCTCGCTTCCTCGAGGAGATCCCCTCCGAGGCGATCGAGTGGCAACGCGAGGAACCGGTCGGCGGCGGAGGGTTCGGCGATTCCGACTCGTACGCGCCGCGACGCCGATTCGGTGGTGGCGGTGCAGGGGGTGGCTACGGTTCCGGTGGCGGGTTCGGCTCCGGTGGCGGACGCTCGTCCGGGATCCCCAGGGCGAAGGCCTCCGCGCCCACCCTGGAATTGGCGCCGGGGGATCGGGTGACGCACGACAAGTACGGGCTCGGCAAGGTGCTCACGTGCGACGGGAGCGGTCCGCGTGCGACGGCGACGATCGACTTCGGCGCGTCGGGGACGGTGCGACTGATGCTGATCGGGGGAGTCCCGATGCAGAAGCTCTAGTGGGGGACCTGCCGGGGGCCGGCTGCCCCGAGGTCAACTGCCCCGGGGGTCTACTGCCGCGGGGTCAGCTGCCGAAGGGGATGGAGCTCGAACCCTCCACGCTTCCTGCGCCCGCGAGGTAGATGCCGTGCTGGGCCAACCAGATGACGGGGTCGACGTGCTGGGACCCGTTGTTGAGCAGCACCTCGAAATGCAGGTGGGAGCCCGTCGAGAAGCCCATGTTGCCCATGCCGGCGATCCGCTGACCGGCGTAGACGCGCTCCCCCTCACGGACGTCGAGTGACTCCATGTGTCCGTAGACGGTCATCGTGCCGTCGTCGGACATGATCCGGATCCAGTTCCCGAACCCTTGAGCGGGGCCGGAATCGATCACCACTCCGTCGGTGGCCGCGAGGATCGGCGTGCCGTTGGAGTTGGCGATGTCGATCCCCGCGTGCATCGCGCCCCACCGCATGCCGAAACCCGAGGTGAAGGTTCCCTCGGCGGGAAGAGCCACCTTCGGACGCCGGGCCTGCTCTTCGGCGATCTCACGCTGGGTGTTGATCTCCGTGCCGGCGTAGAGCATGGCCGACTGCGCGTTCTCGGCTGCCGAGTCGAGGGCCGAGACGACCACGGGCTCGGGGAGGGAGGGTGTCGCGGGAGTGGAGGATGACGGAGCGTCGGGCGCGCCGGTCGCCGGGGCAGCCTCGCCGTTGGCGAGGAGGGCGATGTCGCCCGCCTCGGCGGAGTGGGTGCCCACGACGTCCATGACCGAGCCCGCAGAGGCTGCCGACACGGCGGCACCGGCGGCGACGGCCAGAACGGCGGCGCGACCACGCAGTGCGTGGGGGGGCGAGGGGAGGCGGTGACGTCCTCCCGCGTGTGCACCGGATGCGGGTACGACGACAGGAGTCGCGGGTGGTACGTGCTGCGACTCGTTCTTCACCGGTGGCGTTTCCCCTCTGAGGTCGTGCTGTGATCTTTCCGTGATCAAGACGCCCCCCAAGGTAACGGACCGGCAACGGCGCCGCAAGGTCACACCCGGCTGGCGAGGGAGGGGTGGATCACACCGGTGTGACTCCAGTGGTCAAGGGGTTTGGAGTTAATGCTCGGGTCTCGAGTGGTGGTCACGGCGCCTCCGTGGCCGCGCGCTCGTGTGACCGGGCACACACGGTCACCCCCAGGGTGCGACGGGCGACACACCCCGCGCCTAGGATGAGGAAGGACTCGGCTTTACAACAGGGCCGGGCGAATCTACCCACGTCAAGATGGTGAGCTGATGGATCTCTTTGAATACCAGGCAAAGGCTCTTTTCGCGAAGCATGACGTGCCCACCACCCCGGGGCGCGTTGCGGACACCGCGGAGGAGGCCGAGAAGGTCGCGGCCGAGATCGGCAAGCCTGTCGTCGTCAAGGCACAGGTGAAGGTCGGAGGCCGTGGCAAGGCCGGCGGCGTCAAGCTGGCGGAGGACGCCAAGGAGGCCCGCGCCCGGGCCGAGGACATCCTGGGCCTGGACATCAAGGGCCACATCGTCAAGAAGCTGCTCGTCGCCGAGGCCAGCGACATCGCCGAGGAGTACTACATCTCCTTCCTCCTCGATCGCGCGAACCGCAACTACCTGGCCATGTGTTCGGTCGAGGGTGGCGTCGAGATCGAGCAGGTCGCCGAGGAGTCCCCGGACCGCCTCGCCCGGATCAACATCGATCCCACGGTCGGCGTCGACGAGGCCAAGGCCCGCGAGATCGCGAAGGCCGGCCACCTCCCGGAGGAGGTGCTCGACGCCGCTGCGGTGACGATCGCCAAGCTCTACGAGGTGTTCGTCAAGGAGGACGCCACGCTGGTCGAGGTGAACCCGCTCGTCCGCACCCCGAACGACGAGATCCTGGCGCTCGACGGCAAGGTCACCCTCGACGAGAACGCGGAGTTCCGCCACAAGGAGTCCTTCGAGGACTTCTCCGACGCGGGCACCACGGATCCGCTCGAGCAGAAGGCCGCGGAGAACGACCTCAACTACGTCAAGCTCGACGGGCAGGTCGGCATCATCGGTAACGGTGCCGGTCTGGTCATGTCGACCCTCGACGTCGTCGCGTACGCGGGCGAGAGCCACGGTGGCGTCAAGCCCGCCAACTTCCTCGACATCGGCGGCGGTGCCTCGGCCGAGGTCATGGCCAACGGTCTCGACGTCATCCTCGGCGACGAGCAGGTCAAGAGCGTGTTCGTCAACGTCTTCGGCGGCATCACCGCCTGCGACGCCGTCGCGAACGGCATCGTCAAGGCTCTGGAGATCCTCGGCGACGAGGCCAACAAGCCGCTCGTCGTCCGTCTAGACGGCAACAACGTCGAGGAGGGTCGCAAGATCCTCGCCGACGCGAACCACCCGCTCGTCACCCTGGCCGACAACATGGACTCCGGCGCCGACAAGGCCGCCGAGCTGGCCGCCAAGTAAGAAGCAGAGGACCTCACACACATGTCGATCTTCCTCAACAAGGACAGCAAGGTCATCGTCCAGGGCATCACCGGTGGCGAGGGCAGCAAGCACACCGCCCGCATGCTCGCGGCCGGCACCCAGATCGTCGGCGGCGTCAACGCCCGCAAGGCCGGCACCACCGTGTCCCACAAGGACGCGAACGGCAACGACGTGGAACTGCCGGTCTTCGGCGGCGTCGCCGAGGCCATGGAGGCCACCGGTGCGGACGTGACGATCCTGTTCGTCCCGCCGCCCTTCACCAAGGACGCCATCATCGAGGCCGTGGACGCGGAGATCCCGCTCGCCGTGGTCATCACCGAGGGCGCCCCCGTGCTGGACACCGCCACCGCGTGGAACTACAACCTCGCCAAGGGTGGCAAGACCCGGATCATCGGACCCAACTGCCCGGGCATCATCACACCGGGCGAGTCGCTGGTCGGCATCACCCCGGCCAACATCGCGGGCAAGGGCCCGGTCGGGCTCGTGTCCAAGTCGGGCACCCTGACCTACCAGATGATGTACGAGCTCGCCGACTACGGCTTCTCGACCGCCATCGGCATCGGTGGAGACCCGATCATCGGCACGACCCACATCGACTGCATCGAGGCCTTCGAGAACGACCCGGAGACCAAGGTCATCGTGATGATCGGCGAGATCGGCGGCGACGCCGAGGAGCGGGCTGCCGACTACATCAAGGCCAACGTCACTAAGCCGGTCGTCGGCTACGTGGCGGGCTTCACCGCCCCCGAGGGCAAGACGATGGGCCACGCCGGCGCCATCGTCTCCGGCTCCGCGGGCACCGCTCAGGCCAAGAAGGAGGCCCTGGAGGCCGCAGGAGTCAAGGTCGGCAAGACGCCGTCCGAGACCGCGCAGCTCGCCAAGGAGCTCCTCGACGCCATGTGATCCGTTCGTGGTGGTCCTGCAGGGACCGCCGCGAGCATGCGCCACCCGACCCCCGCCATCCCCGGATGCCGGGGGTCGCGGCGTGCCGGGGGTACCGCGGGTGGACGGTTCTCTACGGTGGCATCGTGAGCCCTCCACGTGTCATCCGGCCCGCCGCGAGACGGACCCCGGCGGGTGCCCGATCGTTGTTGTGGACGGCGGCCGCCGCCGCGCTGCCCGTCATCGTCTCCGTGCTGGTGCTGACGGCGCTCACCCTGGCCGTGCTGGTGTTCAGCGCCCGGGGGTTCGACTCACTGTTCGCCGTGGTGGCCGTGGAGTGGTTGGTGGTCAACAGGGTGCCCCTCACCGTGGACGAGGTGTCCCTGGGCTTTCTGCCCCTGTTGCCGCCGTTGATCTACGTGGCGGTGTTGGCCCGGCAGACCCGCGCCGTCCTGGGCGACGTCGAGGAGCCGGGGGCGCGCGAGGCCGGCGCGGGTCTGCCGGGCCAACAC
>NZ_JADDKI010000705.1:0-459 GCF_015356725.1 Dietzia sp. SYD-A1 | reverse complement strand
ACTGGCGAGTCGATCCCGGCTGATCTGGTCATCGTGGGCATCGGTGTTGAACCGAGAACAGAACTCGCCGACGCTGCGGGTCTCGTGGTCGACAACGGCATCGTGATCGACGACCATGCCCGGACCGAGGACCCCGACATCGTGGCCGCCGGAGATTGCACAAGCCATGACATCGCCCGTTACGGCTGCCGTATACGCATGGAGTCCGTGTCGAGTGCGGGGGAGCAGGCCAAGGTCGCCGCCTCGACCGTCTGCGGAAAATCTAGGAAGATCGAGGCGCTTCCCTGGTTCTGGTCAGATCAATACGATCTCAAGCTGCAGATCGCCGGTCTCAACACCGGTTACGACGAAGTCGTCCTCAGCGGTGACCCCACCCGGGACCGCGACTTCAGCTGCTTCTACCTCCGTGGTGGCGAGCTCCTTGCTGCAGACTGCATCAACCGCCCCCGCGATTTCATG
>NZ_JADDKI010000077.1:0-30050 GCF_015356725.1 Dietzia sp. SYD-A1 | reverse complement strand
GTCATCGCCCGACCGGCCTCGGACGGACCCGGCCCCACGGGCCGACCCGGACCACTCACGGGGAGCACCGTCATCCAGGACAGTGCGAGGCGGACCGGGTCGAGCACGTCAGGCCTTGCCGCTGACCCCGGCGTCGGCGAAGGTCGCCATCTCCGTGAGGACCGCGATCGCGGCGTGGACGGTGGGCAGCGCGGCGACGGCCCCGCTGCCCTCGCCCAGACGCATGGAGTGTTCGAGGATCGGCTCGAGCGAGAGGTAGGTCAGCGCGGCGGAATGGGCCGGCTCGGCGCTCCGGTGGCCGGCGACCCACCACTGGCGAGCCCCGGGTGCCAGGGCCTCGGCGAGTAGTGCCGCCGCCGTGACCACCGACCCGTCGAGGATGCAGGGGGTCTTGCGGACCGCGGCCTGGGCGAGGAATCCCGCCATGGCGGCGAGGTCGGCGCCCGCGACCCGGCGGAGCATGCCCACCGGGTCGCGGAGGTCACCGGAGGCCCGGAACATCGCGTCACGGATCGCCGCGGTCTTGCGCATCCATCCGCCGTCGTCGATCCCGGTGCCACGGCCGACCAATTCGACCGGCTCGCGACCGGTGACGAGGCAGGTGATCACCGTCGCCGGCGTGGTGTTGCCGATGCCGAGGTCGCCCGCGATGAGCAGATCCGCACCCGAGTCGACCTCCTCGTCGGCGATCCTGCGGCCGGCCGCGACCGCGGCCCGGACCTCGTCGTGGCTCAGCGCGTCCTCACGATCGATCGACCCGCTGGAGCGTCGGATCTTGTGGTCGTCCAACCCTCCGGGGCGTTCCGCGGCCATGGACATGTCGGCCACCCGGACCGTCGCCCGCGCCGCGCGGGCGAGAACGGACACGGCCGCACCACCGCCCACGATGTTGTCGGCCATCTGCAGGGTGACCTCCTGCGGGAAGGCGGAGACCCCGTTCGTGGCCACACCGTGGTCGCCGGCGAACACCACGACCCGCGCTCGGTCGAGAGGACGGGGCGGGCAGGTCTCCTGGCACGCCGAGATCCACACCCCGATCTCCTCGAGCCGACCGAGCGAGCCCGACGGCTTGGTCAGCTCCAGCTGCCGGGCTCGGGCCTCGTCGGCCACGGTGTAAGAGGGCGGGTGGACCGGGGGGAAAGTCACGGGGTCGTCGTAGTACTCGACGTCCCCGAGACCGGGGAAGTCCTCGGGCCCCGGCGCGACCGCCACCGCGACCACCTTCTCGACCCCGGGCCGGGTCTCCGGAGCGGGTGGCGGCTCGATCGCTCGCTGCGCGGCGGGGACCGCGGTGTCAGAGAGTGTCAGGACCCGCCCGGCGACGACGAGGACGGCCGAGTCGCACACGTCGGCCAGCCGCCGGTTGAGCCCACCGAGCAGATCCGAGAAGAGGCGCCCGGAGAGCGAGTCGGGCACGACCCCGAGGCCGACCTCGGGGGACACGAGGATCAGCGAACCGGTGTGGGCGGTGACCGCCGAGACCAACGAGTCGACCTCACCGGCCACGGCCGCCCCGCCGTCGGACCATCCGAGGGTGGCGTCCATCCTGCGGGTCAGCCAGCCTCCGAGGTCGTCGACGAGGACCGTGTCGTCGGGGTGATCGGCGAGTACCCGTGTGATCTCGTCGGTCTCCTCGGTGGACCACTCGGCCGGCCTCCGGTCCTTGTGCACGGCGATCCGGGCGGTCATCTCCGCGTCGTCGTGGTCCGATCGCGCGGTGGCGACGTACACCACGTTCCCGCCGGTGGCCACGGCCACCGATTCGGCGTGGGCGGACTTGCCCGAGCGGGTGCCGCCGAGGACGAGCAGGCGCATGGCGTTCGGGGCCTTTCCGTGGATCGTCGGTCAGGGCAGCTGCCGAGCAGGTCAGCTGGTGATCAGGTCAGATGGGGTCGCCCGGGCGCACCCGGGGGCGCGGGGTGCGGAGCATCCGCGGCTGGGTCGCCCGCATCACCGCGTACCACCCCATGCCGAACCCGGTGTCCTCGGTGTCCGGGAACCGCTCGCGGACGACACTGTTGACCTTGCGCCCGAGCAGGATGCCGTCCACCACCACGACCACGATGAGGATGAGGAACAGGTTCTGGCTGTAGAACATCAAGGCGGGGTTGGGGATCAGCTGGAAGATGATCACGAACAGCGCGAGCGGCATGAAGAAGTTGATCAGGCGCCGGTGGGTGTCCACCCAGTCGCGGGCGAAGCGACGGACCTCGCCGCGGTCGCGCGAGAGGACGTAACGGTCGTCGCCGGCCATCATGAGCTGACGGCGCTCCTCACGGGCGGCCCGCTCCTCGGCCTTGGAGGCTCTGCGCTCGTCTTTGGACATGTTCGCCCGGGCGGCCTTCCGCCGCTCCTTGGCCTCCTTGCGGGTGACGGGCGCCGTGACGGGCCCGGTCCGCAGACCTCGCGCGCGCTCCTGGTCCCTCCGCCTGGGGGTGGGCTTGCCCTTGCCCGCGGGTCGCCGGGCGTCCCCTGCCGGAGCCGCGGAATCAGCCCCAGCACCGGCCGCAGCCGCTCCGGGGGAGGACTCCGGCCCGGAGTCGGAACCCGTCGAGCCCTTGCCGGGGTCGTCTTTACTGGAGCCGAATGCACGCAACTTCACGCACCCAGGCTAGGCGATCGTGCCGCAGCGAGGTTATTCACCCGCCGCTCCCTGCAGGCGTATCGTGTCAGTCGACGCGGCGTCCGGGGAATAGAGAGCTCCCCGGTGGACGTTGCACCACCGTAGGACGCCACCGAAGACCCTCTCGGATCGCAAGGAGAACCGACATGACCACTGCGGAGAACACCGCCACGGAGACCACCGCCACCGGTGTGCTGCTCACCGACGCCGCCGCCTCGAAGGCCAAGGCGCTCCTCGACCAGGAAGGCCGCGACGATCTGGCGCTGCGCATCGCCGTCCAGCCCGGTGGTTGTGCCGGCCTGCGCTACCAGCTCTTCTTCGACGACCGCTCGCTCGACGGCGACGTCGTGGACGACTTCGGCGGCATCAAGCTCGCCGTCGACCGGATGAGCGTCCCCTACCTGACGGGTGCGTCGATCGACTTCGTCGACACCATCGAGAAGCAGGGCTTCACCATCGACAACCCCCAGGCCACCGGCTCGTGTGCCTGCGGAGACTCGTTCAACTGAGTTCACCAGGGTAGTTCCCGGGGCGAGCCCGGGGCACCGACGACCCGGACCGACAGCGTGTCGGCCCGGGTCGTCTACTGTCTGGAGCATGTCAGTAGTCATCACCGGTTCCATCGCCACCGACCACCTCATGACCTTCTCGGGTCGGTTCTCCGAGCAACTCCTGCCGGAGCAGCTCGCCCACGTGTCGCTGAGCTTCCTGGTGGACTCCCTCCAGATCCGCCGCGGCGGAGTGGGTGGCAACATCGCGTTCGCGCTCGGCGTGCTCGGCCGTCGTCCCCATCTGGTGGGGGCCGCCGGTGAGGACTTCGCCGAGTACCGCGACTGGTTGGAGAGGCACGGCGTCGACACCTCGGCGGTCCACATCAGCTCCGCCCTGCACACCGCGCGGTTCGTGTGCACCACCGACTCGGACATGGCCCAGCTGGCGTCGTTCTATCCGGGAGCGATGGGGGAGGCGGCCACCATCTCGCTGGCCCGCCTGGTCGACCGCATCGGCCGGCCCGAGATCGTCCTCATCGGCGCCAACGACCCGACCGCGATGAACTCGCACACGGCGGAGTGCCGCGAGCTCGGACTCGACTTCGCCGCAGACCCCTCCCAGCAGCTGGCGTTCCTCGACGGTGAGGCGGCCGCAGCGCTGGTCGACGGCGCCCGGTACCTGTTCACCAACGAGTACGAGTACGAACTGCTGCTGAACAAGACCGGGTGGACGGCCGGGGAACTGGACGACAAGGTCGGCACCCGCATCACCACCCGCGGCGGCAAGAGCGTGATCATCGTGGAGAAGGGCGCCGAGCCCCTCGAGGTGGGCATCGTGCCCTCTGACAACTTGCTCGACCCCACGGGCGTCGGCGACGCGTTCCGCGCCGGCTTCCTCACCGGGGTCGTCGACGGCCTCTCGCTGGAGCGTTCAGCCCAGTTCGGTGCTCTCATCGCCACCCACGTGCTGGAGACGACCGGCACGCAGGAGTGGAGCATCGACCCGGCGGCCGCGCGCCGGCGTCTCGCCGCGGCCTACGGGGACGAGGCCGCGGAGGAGCTCGCGGTGCTCCTCCCGGCGTGACCCGCCTGAGGACCTGAGAGACCCGGCCCGCCCGGCTAGAGGCGGACGGGGTAGTCCCGTTGTTCGATGTCGGGGACGATGCGCCCCTCGACGAAGATGCCGTGCCAGATCATGAAGCACAGCATGGTCCAGATCCGGCGGCTGTGGTCGGACTCGCCACGTCGGTGCTCGTCGAGCATGCGCATCACGGCGGCCTTGTCCACGAACGCGTCGGTGCCCGAGGCCAGGACCTGCGCGCGCGCCCAGTCGTGCAGCTCCGGTCCGGCCAGCCAGTGCCGGGTCGGGACCGGGAAGCCGAGCTTCTTCCGGTGCAGCACGTGCGCCGGCACGATCCGCTCGAGCGCCTTGCGGAGCGCGTACTTGGTGGTCCCGTGAGCGACCTTCTCCGTGTACGGCAGGCGGGAGGCCACCTCGTAGACCTCGCGGTCGAGGAACGGCACGCGCAGCTCGAGCGAGTTGGCCATGGTCATCCGGTCGGCCTTGACCAGGATGTCGCCGCGCAGCCACGTGAACAGGTCCAGGTGCTGCATGCGGGCGACGGGGTCCCAGCCGCGCGAACGCTCGTAGATGGGGCCCGTGACGTCCTGGTGGCCCCATTCGGCCCGGTAGTCGGTGAGGACCGAGCGGACCTGGTCCTCGGAGAACGAGCGCGCGTTGCCGTAGTAGCGGTCCTCGAGACTCATGGATCCGCGATGCAGCAGGCTCTTTCCGCGGGTGCCCTCGGGGATCCGCGTGCTCACCCTTCCCAGCGCACGGCGCAGGCCGCCGGGGATCTTCTCGAACGGAGCGAGCGAGAGCGGCTCCTTGTAGATGGTGTATCCGCCGAAGAGCTCATCGGCGCCCTCGCCCGACAGGACCACCTTGACGTGCTTGCGGGCCTCGCGGGCGACGAAGTAGAGCGGGACCAACGCCGGATCGGCGACCGGCTCGTCGAGGTACCAGATGATCTCCGGGATCGCGGCGGCGAATTCTTCGGGCGAGACCACCTTGACGATGTGTTCCACACCGATCGCCGCGGCGGACTCGGCGGCCACGTCCACCTCCGAGTAACCCTCCCGCTCGAACCCCGTGGTGAAGGTGAGGAGGTTCTCGTTGTGACGCCGGGCGAGCGCGGCGATGGCGGTGGAGTCGATGCCGCCGGACAGGAACGAACCCACGGTGACGTCGGCGCGCATGTGCTTGGCCACGGAGTCCTCGAGGGCCACGGCGATCTCCTCGTAGCGGCGCTCGGAATCGCCGTCGGCGACAGGGACCACGGGGAAGGTCGGCTCGAAGTAGCGCTCGATCACCGGAGCGGCGCCGGGGGAGAGGGTCGCGTGGCAACCGGATTCCAGGCGGCGGACACCGCGCGTCAGCGTCTCGTCCTCCGGGACGTACTGGAGGGTGACGTAGTGCTGCAGGGCGCGGGCGTCGAGAGACGTGTCGACGTCCAGCACCCCCGCGAGCTCGGTGATCGACTTCTTCTCGCTCGCGAACGCGGTGCCCCCGGGACCGGTCGCCATGTAGAGGGGCTTGATCCCGAAGGGGTCGCGGGCCACGAAGAGGGTGCGTTCGACGGTGTCCCAGATCGCGAAGGCGAACATCCCGCGGAGCCGGCGGACGGCGGCGGGGCCCCAGTGGTGGAACGCCACCACGATCGGCTCCCCGTCGCCCTCGGTCCGGAACTCGGCACCGAACTCCTCACGCAGCTGCGCACGGAGTTCGACGTAGTTGTAGATCTCCCCGTTGAACGTCAGGGCGTAGCGGTCGGGGGCCTCGGGCGGACCCCAGCGCAGCGGCTGATGCGAATGCGCGATGTCGATGATCGACAGACGGTTGAAGCCGAACGCCAGGTCGTCGTCGACCCAGGTCCCCACCTCGTCCGGACCGCGGTGACGCTGGCACCCCATCGCGCCCAGAACCCTCGATTCCTGGGCGCGGGCGGAGCCGTCGGGGGTGAGCAGACCAAGCAGGCCACACATTCGTCGGGTACCTCGTCGATCGTCGTCGGGGGTGGGGGAGAACCCGCGTCTGCGGGCCACGATGGGTTCGAATACTACTGGTCCCGGGGCTCCCGCCCGCCGCGCCGGACGGCGGAGGGGTGGGTTCGGTGAAATGCCGGGACCCGCGGCTTCCAAACTGAGAGCCGTGGTCTACGATTCCTAAGTGTCCCGGCCACGTGGTCGGTGCCGCTGATCAGGAAGGCGTGATGGTGGAACAGCGTGACGGGCGTCGTCGGACGCGCAGGGCTGCACTCGCGGTGTCGCTCGGCACATTGGGCTTGGTGTTGTCCGGTTGCAGCCTCCACACCGACAACAAATGGTGGAACCAGACCATGAACTTCGGGTTCCCCAACGGGATCACGCCCGAGGGCATCGCCATCAGGGAGTTCTGGACTATCACCGTCATCACCTCGCTTGTCGTCGGTTTCTTCGTGTGGGGCCTCATCTTCTGGACCATGGCCTTCCACCGCAAGAGGAAGAACGACGACGGCGAGTTCCCGCGTCAGACCGCGTACAACGTGCCGCTCGAGCTGGTCTACACGGCGGTGCCGTTCGTGATCATCTCGGTGCTCTTCTACTTCACCGTCATCACGCAGAACAAGGTCCTCGACCTCCGGCCGGAGGAAGAGGTCGGCGTCAAGGTCGACGTCACCGCGTTCCAGTGGAACTGGAAGTTCGGGTACAACAAGGTCGACGTCGCGGGTGTGTCCATCGAGGACGGCACCAACGAGGAGGCCCAGCGTGCGGCCGAGGAGGCCGGTGTTCTCTCGGACGAGCAGCGTATGGCCCTCGGTCACGACGGGGAGCCCGCCGCCGGCGGTCCGATCCACGGTCGCCTCGCCGAGGACAAGTCGTACCTCCACTTCAACAACATCGAGACCGTCGGCACCTCCGAAGAGGTCCCGGTGCTCGTACTGCCGACCGGAACCCGCGTCGAGTTCCGCCTCGCGGCGGCCGACGTGATCCACTCCTTCTGGATCCCCGAGTTCATCTACAAGCTCGACGTCATGCCGCACCCCGGCCAGAACCAGCAGCTGAGCATGTTCCAGATCGCGGAGATCGAGCGTGAGGGCGCCTTCGTCGGACGGTGTGCCGAAATGTGCGGCGCGTACCACGCGATGATGAATTTCGAGCTCAGGGCGGTGTCGCCGGAGGCCTTCGCGGAGTACATCCAGTTCCGCCAGGACAACCCGACCGCGTCCAACGCGGAGGCGCTCGCGTCGATCGGTGAGGCGCCCTACTCCACCTCCACGGCGCCGTTCAAGACCGGCCGCAGCGATACCCGCGACCAGAACAACATCATCGAGAACGCGTCCGCTAACTAACGTCTCTCCCGGTATCACGCGAAGGGCTCCTGCACGATGAACGCAACAGTAAGAATCTTCGACGGACTGGTGGTCTTCCTCGCCATCCTGGCGGTCGCGTACACCTACCTCACGGGCACCTCGCGAACCGGTATCGAATGGGTGGGCGCAACCTCGCTGGTGCTCTCCGCCGGTCTGTGCCTGTTGATCGGCGGGTACCTCCGGTTCGTGGCGCGACGCATCAGCACGCTCCCCGAGGACTACGAAGAGGCGGAGATCTCGGACGGCGCCGGCGAGCTCGGATTCTTCAGCCCGCACAGCTTCTGGCCGTTCTTCGTCGCCGCCTCGGTGATGATCACCGGCTTCGGCGCGGCGTTCTGGAACTGGTGGGTCCTGCTCGCGGGCGCGACCGCGTTGATCATCACCGCCTGTGCGCTGGTCTTCGAGTACCACTGGGGTCGCGAGAAGCACTGATCCGGCGCCGGCCGGAAACCGGTCAGAGGCCCCCACCGCGTCGCGCGGTGGGGGCCTCGTCGTACCGGCGAGTCCCTGCGGGGGGAGCTACAGTCCCATGTCCTTGGCGATGATGGTCTTCATGACCTCGTTGGTCCCGCCGTAGATCCGGTTGACCCGGTTGTCCGTGTACAGTCGGGCGATCGGGTACTCGTTGATGAACCCGTAGCCTCCGTGCAGCTGGAGACAACGGTCGATGACCTCGGCCGCGATCTCGGTGCAGAACAGCTTGGCGGATGCGGCCTCCGCCGCGGTCAGCTCTCCCTCGTCGAGTGCCTCGAGCGCCCGGTCGGCGACGGCCTGCGCGGCGTCGACCTTGGCCTGGCAGGCGGCCAGCTCGAACTTGGTGTTCTGGAACGAAGCCACCTCCTTGCCGAAGACCGTGCGCTGCTGGGTGTACTCCTTGGCGAAGCGGACGGCGGCAGCGGCCTGGGCGTACGCCCCGTAGGCGATACCCCAGCGCTCGGACGGCAGGTTCTGCCCGAGGTAGTAGAAGCCACGGTTCTCCTCGCCGAGCAGGTCCTCCACCGGGACCTTGACGTCGCTGAAGGCCAGTTCCGCGGTGTCGGAGGTCCTCAGGCCGACCTTGTCCAGCTTGCGTCCCACGGAGTAACCCTCGAGCGAGGTGTCGACGGCCAGGAGAGAGATCCCGAAGCGACGGTCGTCCTCCCGGGGGGGAGCGGTCCGGGCGCAGACGATCACGCGGTCGGCGTGGACACCTCCGGTGATGAAGGTCTTGGCGCCGTTGAGTACGTAGTGCGTGCCGTCCTCGGAGAGCTTCGCGGTGCTCTTCATGCCCGCGAGATCCGAGCCGGTCCCCGGTTCGGTCATGGCCAGGGCCCACATCTCCTCGCCGGAGACGAACTTGGGCAGATACCGCTGCTTCTGCTCGTCGGTCGCCAGTGCCTTGATGTAGGGCAGGCCCAGCAGGACGTGAACGCCCGACCCGCCGAAGTTCACGCCGGCGCGGGCGGTCTCCTCGGACTGGATGGCCTCGAACTTGTGCGAGTTGATCCCGGCTCCGCCGTACTCCTCGTCGACGTTGATGCCGAAGACGCCGAGGTCGGCGAGCTTGTAGTAGAACTCACGCGGCACCATGCCCGCGTCGAACCACTCCTGGAAGTGCGGGGACACCTCCGCTTCGATGAAGGCGCGAATTGTCTGGCGGAAGGCCTCGTGGTCTTCGTTGAACACTGTGCGGCGCAAGGGTGTGCCTTTCCATTGGACGACCCGCCATGAGAGGGGGACGGGCCGATGAGGTGAATGTCTCCTACCGAACCTGATCGTACAAGGCCGTGAACGGCGGCACGGCGAGGGTTACCCGCTGGTAGCTTCACGGCGCCGGGGAGGTGCCGCCCGGGCGTGGCCGGAAGCCGAGTGCGTCCCCGGCGACGATGCGGATGGGTCCACGTAGATCGGTGTCGGAGACGACCTCGCCCCGCTGGGTCACGGCGACCACGCCGTCCGCGCGCAGGTCCAGCGCGACCTCCCGCGCCGTCGCCATGAGTTCTCGCCAGTCGTCGCCGCCGACGGCGCGGGCGGCGTCGCTGGGACAGATCGAGCTCTCGCCCCGGGAGCGCAGAAGTGTCCGGATCGTCGCGGCCAACCGGTCCCGCGTGCCCTGCTCGGTGGGCTCCCACCAGGGGTCGCCCCGCTCGCCCAGGGCTACCTTGGCATCCTGCACCATCACCCGCGCGGCGTCGCCGTCGGACTTCACGAGTCGGCGGCCGGTCATGAGCGCGGAGACCAACTCTGTCCTCAGCGTGTCCGGGATCGAGGGATCGGTGGCCCGCCACCGTCGTCCCTTGACCACGATATATCGGCCGTCATCGGTGTGGTCGACCTGGTTGTCCGTCACACCGCGATCATGCCCGCCCGTCGTCGGGGTGTCACGGGTCCGGTCATTCGCCGCGCGGGCGGGGTCGTCCCGCTATCGTAGAACGTGTTCTAGAAACGCCGATCGCCGGTCGGAGGTCCCGGTGACGACGAGACGAGGAGAGCCCGTGGCGGAGCAGGACAGTACGGTCGAGACGGAGTTCGATGTCGTCGTGGTGGGTTCGGGCGTCGCGGCCCTCTTCGGGGCGGCCGTGGCGGCCTCCCGCGGCATGGCGACGTGCCTGGTCGAGAAGACGGATCGTTTCGGCGGGACGTCCGCGTACTCCGGAGGCGCGGTGTGGTTGCCCGGCAACCGGGTGCTCGCGCGCGACGGGGTGGAGGACTCGGTGGAGGCGGGCCGGACCTACTTCCGCGCCGTGGTGGGCGACCGGACCGCCCCGGACCTCCAGGACGCGTACCTCAACACCGGCCCGATGGTCGTCGACCATCTGTTGGACTCTCTGGACATCCCCATGCGGTTCCAGGCGTTCCCGGACTACTTCGACGCACCCGGTCGCCAGCAGATGGGCCGGAGCATCTACCCCAAGCCGATCCCCGTCGACGAGCTCGGCGGGCGCGCCGGTGACATCCGCGCCTCGGTCCCGTCGGACCAGTTCGGTATCCCGGAGCACCCCACCAGAGTGGAGGGTGGCCGCGCCTGGGTGGCCCGGCTCGTCCTGGCGCTGGACGACATGGAGGCCGCGGAGCTCCGGCTGTCGACGGCGGCAGAGCATCTCCTCCGCGACGACGAGGGGCGGGTGGTGGGGGTCGAGGTGCGCGACGGCTCGGGGTCGCGGTCGATCGGGGCACGGCGCGGTGTACTCGTGGCCGCCGGCGGCTTCGAGCGGTCGACGGAGCTGCGACGTCGGTGGCAGCGGATGCCGACCGCCGCGTGGTCGGCATCCCACCCGGATACCGGCACCGGTGACGCCGTCCGGATGCTCGACGAGGCCGGAGCCCGACTGGACCTGCTGGACCAGTCGTGGTGGTGCCCGGCAACGCTGTTCCCGAACGGTCGCGCCGCGTTCACGCTCGGTTTCCGTTCCGGGATCATCGTCGACGGCACCGGCCGGCGATTCGCCGACGAACTCCTGCCGTACGACCAGATGGGCCGGCGCATGCGCGCTCGGATGGACGACGGTGCCGGCGAGGAGTTCTGGTTCGTCTTCGACGACGTCGAGGCGGGCGGGTACCCGGCGATCTGCGTCCCCGGCCCCGATCCCGATCAGCATCGCGAGGCCGGTCTCTGGCGCACCGCCGGATCGATCGGGGAACTGGCGGAGGCCATCGGCGTCGACGAGGTCGTCCTGGGGGAGAGCGTCGCACGGTACAACGGCTTCGCCGCCCGTGGACAGGACGATGACTTCGGTCGGGGTGAGGATCCCTACGGCCGCTTCTTCCTCGGTGCGTCGTCACCTGAGGAGTGCCTGCGGCCACTCGAGGGCGAGCGCTTCCACGCCGTACGGCTCGTCCTCGGGGATCTGGGCACCAAGGGGGGCGCGGTGACCGACCACCACGGCGCCGTGCTGGATACCGACGGCGCCCCGATCCCGGGCCTGTACGCCGCGGGCAACTCCTCGGCGTCGGTGTCAGGTGAGGCGTACCCCGGCCCCGGCGTACCCCTGGGGTCGGGCATGACGATGGCCTTCCGGGCTGTCGCCGACATGGCCGGCGAGTCGATCCCGGTGGATCCGTTCGCCGTCGCCCCCTGAGCCGAGCTCCCTTCAGCCGAGCTCCCCGGAAACGGCGACGAGAGGAAACGACAGCGGGCCGGATCCTCCTGTCGGAGGCCCGGCCCGCTGTCGTATGTCGTCGGAGGATCAGTACTCGTGGCGACGAGTACGGTTCTCCTCCTGCAACGTGGTGAGCATCGAGTGCTCCCGGTCGTGCTTGCCGTGCTCGGACTCGTCGAGCATGTGGACCTCGTCGGCCGGGTCCGCCGTCAGCGCACCACGCGGGGGGCGACCGGCGGCACCGAGCTGGTTCATCTTCGTGGGCACCTTGGCACCGGCGTACTCGAGCGGCACCGCGTGTCCGTGCTCGTCGACCCCCGCGAGCGGCTGGTGGACCTCGACGAACTCGCCCTGCGGCATCCGCATGATGATGCCGGTCTCGATTCCGTGCTCCAGAACCTCCCGGTCGGCCCGTTGGAGGCCCAGGCAGAGCCGGTAGGTGAAGAAGTACATGAGCGGCGGCAGAAGGATGAGGCCGATCCGTCCCGCCCATGTGGTGGCGTTCAGTGAGATGTTGAAGTGATAGGCGATGAGGTCGTTGGATCCCATCAACACAAGGATCACGTAGAACGTGATGGCCATGACACCGGCCGCGGTACGAACCGGCACGTCGCGCGGACGCTGGAGCAGGTTGTGATGCGCGGTGTCGCCGGTGAGCTTGGCCTCGATCCACGGGTACAGGAACATGATCACGACCATCGCGCCGAGCATCACGGCGACCCAGAGCACCGCGGGGATGGTGTAGTTGCCCAGGTAGATCTCCCACGCGGGCATCACTCGCGCGCCGCCCTCGGTCCACAACATGTACCAGTCGGGTTGCGAGCCGGCCGATATGTGGGATGGGTTGTATGGCCCCAGGTTCCATATGGCGTTGATCGTGAACATGCCCGAGAAGAGCATGAGCATGCCGACGGTGATGGCGCCGAACGCGACCGACTTGACCGCGAAGACCGGGAGGATGCGGACGCCGACGACGTTGTTCTCCGTGCGGCCGGGCCCGGGGAACTGCGTGTGCTTCTGGTACCAGACCAACGCGAGGTGCGCGGCGATGAGCGCCAGGATGATGGCGGGGATGATCAGCACGTGCAGGATGTAGAAGCGCGGGATCAGGAGATCGCCGGGGAAGTCCCCGCCGAAGATCATCCAGTGCATCCAGGTTCCGATCACGGGCAGACCCACGATGATCGCGGAGGTGATGCGGAGGCCGGTGCCCGACAGGACGTCGTCCGGCAGACCGTAGCCGAGGAAGCCCTCGACGATGCCCAGGAGCAGCAGCACGCAACCGATGACCCAGTTGGCCTCACGCGGGCGACGGAACGCACCGGTGAAGAAGATGCGGATCATGTGGACCACCATCGAGGCGACGAAGAGCAGCGCCGCCCAGTGGTGGATCTGCCGGACGAAGAGCCCGCCACGCACCTCGAACGAGATGTTGAGCGCGGTCTCGTAGGCCCGGGAGATCTCGATGCCGTTGAGCGGGGCATAGGCGCCCTGGTAGATCACCTTCGACATCGACGGGTCGAAGAAGAGGGTGAGGTACACGCCCGAGATCAGCAGGATCACGAAGCTGTACAGGGCGATCTCGCCCAGGAGGAACGACCAGTGCGTGGGGAAGACCTTGTTGATCTGCCGGCGCATGCCCTTGGCCATGGTGTACCGCGAGTCGAGCGCATTGCCGACCGCGGCGATTTTGGTGTTGTTACTCATGAACGACGCTCCCAGAAGGCAGGTCCGACCGGCTCGATGAAGTCACCGTTGGCGACGAGGTAACCCTCGTTGTCAACCGCGATGGGCAACTGCGGCAGTGCGCGCGCGGCGGGGCCGAAGACCGGCTTCGCGTACTGGAGCGCGTCGAACTGCGACTGGTGGCACGGGCAGAGGAAGCGGTGCGTCTGCTGCTCGTACAGTGAGGTGGGGCAGGCGAGGTGCGTGCAGATCTTCGAGTAGGCGTACAGGTCGCCGTAGTTGAAGTTCTCCTGGCCCTTGCGCTTGATCACCCGGGCCGCGTCCGCCGGGCGGAAACGGATCAGCATGACCGAGTTGCGCACGCCGTGGATGGAGTGCATGTGCTCCTCGAAGTCGCCCAGGGCGCTCGCGGGAAGCGGGAACACGGACTCGAATCCACCGGCCGCCAGGTCCTCGACTTGGATGCGCTCGAGGCGCCCCTCTCCCGCGGGGGGATGGCCGTCCGGGTAGACCTTGCCGGTGTCGCGACCGAGGTACACCTTCTCGGCCGGGAGTCCGTCCGGGCGGGTGTCGGACGCGAGGGTCCACCCCGTGGTGTGCAGGGTGCCGTCTCCGGCGATGGTGAGTTCCCCACGGCGCCACGGGTTCTTGACCATGCCACCGAGCGGCAGGATCGCGGACAGACCGATGAGGGCGACGCTCGCTCCGAGGAAGCCGCCCATGACCTTGCGGCGACCCAGGGTCGAGGTTTTCCAGGAGTCGTTGAGTAGGGCGACGAGGGTCCGGCGGTCGATGTCCTCCGACGGGCCGTCGTGACGGGTCTGGACCGAGATCTCCTCGGGGATGAACTTCTTGGTGAACTGCACCGCACCGAAGCCCAGGAAGAGGATCGACAGGCCGATCGTCAGGCCGAGGAGGGGCGTGTACACCATGTAGAGCCAGTAGCCGTCCTCGCCCTGGCCGCGGTACTCCCAGGGCCAGGCGATGTAGATGACGGCGAAGGCGAGCGCGAGGACCGCGGACAGTGCGAACCAGGTGGTGACGACTCGTGCGGCACGCTTCTCGGATCGCGTGGTGACACCGTCCGGCCACCGGTTCTCGCGGAATCGGACGTCGACCTCGTCGAGTTCGGTTCCCAACCGGACGAGCTCGGCGTCGCTCATCCGGTCGAGGTCCGCGGGGGACGGGTTCTTGGGGGTCTCACTCATGAACGGGATCCGATCCAGAGGGTCGCACCGATGAGGGCGACGATGCCGACTAGCCAGATGGCCACACCTTCGGTCACGGGGCCGAGTCCGCCGAGCGCGTAGCCGCCGGGCGAGACCTTGGAGTCCGTGTCCTTGATGAAGGCGATGATGTCCTTCTTCTCGTCAGGCGTGAGCTGACGGTCCGAGAACTTGGGCATGTTCTGCGGACCGGTGAGCATCGCCTGGTAGATCTCCTGCTCGTTGGCAGGGTCGAGGATGGGGGCGTACTTGCCCGCCGACAGCGCTCCGCCGCGACCGGTGAAGTTGTGGCAGGAGGCGCAGTTGAGGCGGAAGAGCTCGGAACCGCGCGCGATCTCCTCGGCGCGGGCCTCGCCCGAGGCACCGCGCAGCGACCCCTGGGCGATCGACCCGTCGGGATCGAAGACGATCTCGGGACCGCCGCCGAAGAGGTGGACGTACGCCGCGAGCGCGATGATCTGGTGCTCGCTGTAGCGCGGCTTCTTGCGCTCGGCCTGGGCCCCGTTGTAGGCCAGCGGCATACGACCGGAATGGACCTGGAAGTAGGTCGCGCCCGAGCCCGTCCCGACGAGCGACGGACCGCGGTCCTCGACACCCTGCAGGTTCTGGCCGTGGCAGGTGATGCACGCGACGTCGTAGATCGACTTGCCCTCGGCGATGAGCGCGGCCTGGTCCTGCTGGGCGGTCGCGACCTGGGGCTCGGGAACGACGGCCGTGGCGATGGCCCCGGCGCCGAGGAGACCGGCGGCGATGACGAGCGCGCCGGTCGCCTTGCGGCGACGCTTCGACGAGGCCGGACGAGCCGGATTCACCGCGGGCTCCGGCGACGGCGTGTCCGCAGCGGGTGGGTGAGGTGAGTTCATTATGAGTTCCCTTTGGAGTTGGGACCTGCTGGACGCAGCGTCCTGCGGCCAGCTGACTACTGAATGAAGTAGATGGTGACGAAGAGGCCGATCCAGACCACGTCGACGAAGTGCCAGTAGTACGACACGACGATGGCCGCCGTGGCCTGGGCGGGAGTGAACCGGGACATGGTCGTCCGCATGACGAGGACGACGAACGCCAGGACGCCGGCCGCCACGTGGAGGCCGTGGAAACCGGTGGTGATGAAGAAGACGGACCCGTAGACGCTGGACGAGATCGTGGTGCCCTCGAGGTACAGCATGACGTACTCGTAGGCCTGACCGATGAGGAAGACCGTGCCCATGAGGGCCGAGATGATGTACCAGCGACGGAGACCGAAGACGTCACCCTGCTCGGCGGCGAAGACGCCCATCTGACAGGTAACCGAGGACGCCACGAGGATCGCCGTGATAGTCAGGGCGAACGGGACGTTGAGGTGCGTCGGGTAGGAGGGCCAGTCACCTCCCGAGTTCGCCTTGGAGACGAAGTACATCGCGAACAGCCCCGCGAAGAACATCAACTCCTGGGACAACCAGATGATGGTGCCCACACTGACCATGTTCGGCCGGTTCAGCGAATGAACGCGCTGAGCCATTGCCGATCCTGAGTTATCCACTGCGCTCGTCACGAGGCCAAGTATGACCCCTGAGGTGGGCGGAGGCTGCAGGGACCCCCGATTTCGGCGTGTCCCCACAGCGTTTTCGCAGGTCGTTCCTAGAACTCCCCGGTAACCCGTCAGGGGACGCACCCCGTGCAGGGGTATCAGGGCCTTCTCAGGCTCTTCTGCGGCTGGGGGAACGGGTCCCGTGACGGGAGTCCGCGGGCACCGACGACGCGGCTGGTGGCACGATTGTCACTGTGCGGTCGGACGGTGACGGACCGCCGGGATCCAGGGAGAGAGGTCGGGACACGTGGGGAGTTCTGCAGCGTTCGACGAGGGCCGGTCCTGGCCCGGGGTACTCGGCACGCTCACGGCGGGTGAGGACCTGGAACCGGCGGACGCCCGCTGGGCGATGTCCCGGATCATGGAGGGCCTCGCGACGGATGCGCAGATCGCGGCGTTCGGGGTCGCGCTCGACATGAAGGGTGTCACGGGTCCGGAACTGGACGCCCTGTCCTCCACGATGCTCGACTACTCGCGTCGCGTGCCGACCTCCCGGCCCTGCGTCGACATCGTCGGGACCGGCGGGGACCGGCAGGGAACGGTGAACATCTCCACCATGTCCGCCCTCGTCGTGAGCGCCTGCGGAGTGCCCGTGGTCAAGCACGGTAATCGTGCGGCGTCATCGAAGAGCGGAGGGGCCGACGTCCTCGAGGCTCTCGGGGTGGCGATCGACCTGGGCCCGGAGGAGGTCGCCCGGTGTGTCGACGAGGTGGGTGTGGCCTTCTGCTTCGCCCCCGTGTTCCATCCCGCCCTCCGCTTCGCCGCCGCGCCACGGCGGGAGATCGGCATCCCGACCGTCTTCAACATCCTGGGTCCCCTGACCAACCCCGCGGCCCCCGCGGCCAACCTCATCGGGTGCGCCTTCGACCGTCTCATGACCGTGATGGCGGAGGTGTTCGCGCTCCGCGGTAGATCGGCGTTGGTGGTGCGTGGCTCCGATGGCCTCGACGAGATCACGATGACCGGAACAACCCGCGTGCTGCGGGTGGCAGACGGCCACGTGGACGAGGACGAGATCGCGCCCGGGGACTTCGGGATGGCCACGTGCGCGATCGAGGAACTGCGCGGGGGCGACGGGAGACACAACGCGGCGGTGGCCCGGGAGCTCCTGTCGGGAGTGAGAGGTCCCGTCAGGGACGCGGTGCTGCTCAACTCCGCGGCGGCGTTGGTGGCGTTCGACGGTCTCGAGCGGGGTGCGGACCTCGTGCCGGCGATGAGGTCGGCAGTGGAGCGCGCCGCGAAGGCGGTCGACGACGGCGAGGCCGCCCGACTCCTGGACAGGTGGGCGGCCTTCAGTGCCGCCCGGTCCTGACACCCGCTCGACCGCTCGTCGACGCCGCCTGCTCGGCTCGATCCGCCCACTCCGCGAGTGTGTGGGCACCGCCGACGGGCAGGGTCCAGCACCCCGTGACCGACACGATGCGGGTGGGTCCGGAATCGATCCACCTGTGCACGTTGCGGATGTCCGAGGCGCTGGCTCCGGCGAACGGCCCGGGGCCGGGTTGCACGGTCGTGGCGCCCGCCCTGAGCGAGTCGATCACGGGCAGTGGTGCTGCTCCGGCGGGCACCGTTCCCGAACCGGCGAGGCGCCCGTGACGCACGACCGCCACCGCCCAGGTGCGCCCGGGACCGGGTTGGGCCAGGACCAGTTCGCGTAGACCCGCGGTGGAGGAGAGCTCCTGGTGCCGGGTGAGGGTCCGGATCAGTGCCGCCGCGCGATCTCGCAGCCGGGCCGCGCGCTCGAAGGCTCCACCCGCGGCGAGCGAGTCGACCCGGTCGATCATCGCCCTGACGGCCGTGGAGTCCCGGCCGGTGACCAGCGCCTCCCATTCCTCGGCGCCGGGTGGCGAATCGGTGGCCTCCGCCAGATCCAGCCACGCGGCCCTGGCGTCCTCGGTTCTCCGAAAGGGTCCGAGGGCGAACGGGTGTTCCGGGGTCCGGGTGACGTGCCCCCGGATCGCACGTCCCGAGGGAGGGGAGAGCCACCACCCTCGGCGCGGAGACCTGGACCGCCGGTTGTAGGGCGGCTGGAGAGAATCGATGAGCCGCTCCTCGACGGTCCACGCCTCCAGGAGGTGTGCGCACGGCACCGACTCGACGCTCTCGGCGAGGCCGACCATCGTCCGCATCCTGCCGCGTGGATCAGCTCCGGAGTAGTAGGAGCGGGCTCGGCGCCGGACCGATATGGACGACCCCACGTACAGCGCGCCGCCCGACGCGTCCCGGAACAGGTAGACCCCGGGGCCGGTGGTGAGCGTCTCGGTCAGATTGGCCCGGCGCCGGACCGCGGGGGCGAGGCGTCCGTCGTAGGAACGGAGCTCGGTGAGCGTCGACACCCCGCAGTCACCGACCCTGGAGATCAGTGCGTGAAGGACGTCGACGGTGGCGCGGGCGTCCTGGAGCGCCCGGTGGTTCGGCTCGACTGTGGATCCCAGATGGGAGGCGAGTTCGCCGAGGCGGTGCCCACGGGTTTCGCCCCGATGGAGGATGCGCCGGGCCAGCGTGAGCGTGCACACCGACGGGGGATCGGGCCACGGGTGGCCGGTCGACTCGGCGGCCGCGCGGAGGAATCCGAGGTCGAACCGGGCATTGTGGGCGACCAGTACGGCGCCGCGGGAGAACTCCAGGAACGTCGCCATCACCTCACCGAGTGCAGGGGCCCCGACGAGATCGACGGGCGCGATCCCGGTGAGCCTGCTGATGTGGGCCGGCAGCGAGCCGGTGATGGAGACGAAGGTGGACAGCTCGGCCCGGACCTCCCCACCCCGTACCCGGACCGCGCCGATCTCGGTGATCTCATCCGTTCCCGGCCGGGTACCGGTGGTCTCCAGGTCGACGACGACGAACGTCACCTCGGAGAGCATCGGCTCGAGCTCGTCGAAGGCGGCCTGGACCCCCGTGGTCCCCGGGGTGCGGACCAGTTCTCGAGTCGGGGGGCAGGGCATGGCGCACACGGTAACGATCCGGTCCGACACGGACGTCCGACGCACCCCTCCGTCCGCCGTCCGTCGTCACAGGGGATGGGTGTCGTAGGGGTGGGGTGTCGTACCCGGCCGTTACGGTCTGCCCCGAGCCGCAAATCGCGGCCTGGTAACGAATGGGCAACACGCCCAGGACGGAGTGTGATGTAGATCATGTTCTCGATGGACTGCTCGCGGTGTCCGGCCCGGCCGAGCGGGTGCGAGGACTGTGTCGTCTCCGTGATTCTGTCCGAGGAAGTGCAGGCAGATGCACTATCCGAGGAGTCGTGTGGGTATGTTCTCGAGCCCGAGGTGCGTTCGGCGATCGAGGTGCTCATGGCGCTCGGGCTGGTCTCGACCCTGGAGATCGTGGGCGCTGAAACGGCCGCCTAGCGGATGGGCTGGACTTCGGCGAGATGGTTTCGTAACCTTTTCGAGACCTCGGAAGTCATCACCCGCCCACCGGTGGGGGCCGGGGTCGCCACCAAAGCGCCACCGCGGCGCACCGGGGAACCACGTTCCACTGGGGTGAATCGCCCGACGGCCGAGAGGCCGGGGCGTAGGACAGACTTCCGTGTCCGAACCCGTCAGCTAACCCGGTCGGTGTCCAGGAAGAAAGAGGAAATCACTCTCGTGGGAGCCCACAGCATCAAGGCCAGCTCGACCGGGCGCCGTGTCGCCACCGCAGGACTGCTCGCTGCAGGCGCCGCCGTCGCAGGCGCCGGGACCGCGGCCGCCGCACCGGTGACCGTCGACGTACCCGTCGAACTGCGTCTGCCCGGTGTGCCCGCACAGGTCACCGTCGATCTCCCAGAGGGCATCGCCCTGCCGGCCGGCCTCGTCCCGGTCGCGGCAGCCCAGGCCGCCCCCGTCGAGTTCGCCACCCCGGCGCCGGAGATCTCCACCGGCCAGCGCATCCTCGACGCCGCGAGCACCCGCGTCGGCTCGCCTTACGCCTGGGGCGCCACCGGCCCCAATTCGTTCGACTGCTCCGGCCTGACCTCGTGGGCGTACAAGGAGGCGGGGATCTCCATCCCGCGTACCAGCCAGGCCCAGATCGGCGGCGGCACCCAGGTCGCCAAGGCCGACCTGCAGCCCGGGGACATCGTCGCGTTCTACAGCGGCGCCAGCCACGTGGGAATCTACGCCGGCAACGGCCAGGTCGTGCACGCCCCGTACTCCGGCACCTCGGTGAGCTACGCGCCGCTGGATTCCATGCCGTTCTATGGTGCGACCCGCTACTACTGAGTCGCCCCGCACACGCGCTCCAGCGGACCCCGCCGATCCCCGGTCACGTAACCGGTGTCGGCGGGGTTCGTCGTCTGTACTATCTCGACAACGACCATCCCGACCACGGTGCATTCCACCGCCCCCGTCGTGCTCCGTCCGTCTCCGAACCATGATCCGAGAATGCCGCATCTGCCCATGACCCAGAGAGCCCGGTCGATCGCCCTCACCGTTGCCGCCTTCGCCCTCCTGGGCTCCGGCGGAGTGATGGTGCCGGCCCAGACGGTGTCGGCCCAGACCGTGGATCCCGGGACGGCGGGCCCGGCCGGGGCCGAGAGCACCGGTACGACGGGCCCGCCCCAGGACACCGCGCCGGAACGATCCGCCTCGTCAGGCCAGGCCACCGGTGAGGACCTGGTCGAGCTGGCGAGGCTGTCCGCGGAGGCCGGCGCACTCGGGGAGGAACTGCACCTGGCGCGGGCGGATCTGGAGAGGGCCGACGCCGAACGGCAGCGACGCGAGCGCGAGGCCGGAGTTGCCGCCGGACTCGCCGCCGTCGCCGATCTGGGGGCGTCGCGCGACCAGTCGCTCGTCGATCGACTCGCGACTCTCCGCTACCGCGGGGGCGATACCGGTGCCACCCGGGCCGCCGTCCTCGCCGAGAGCCCCCGAGACCTGGTCGACCGGATCGGTACCCTGCAGCGGCTCTCCGGCGCCACCACCAGTGCGCTCGGCGCCTCGCGCGCCGCCTCAGCGGAGGCCGCCCGTCTCCGGGTGGAGGCGGATCTCGCGTCGGAAGCCGCGCGCGCCTCGGCGCGTGACGCCCAGCGACGAGCGGATGACCTCGATCAGCGGTCGGACGAGATGAGAGTGCGGATCGACGAGGTGAGACGTCGCGTGGACGCTCTCTCCGACGCGCAGCGTGCACTCTGGGCCGGCGGCCCCCTGGTGCCCCCGGGGTACGTCGCCCCGGCGATCGACGGGGTCAACACGGCCGCCCTGAACGTGGCCCTCACCCGGATCGGTTCCCCGTACTCCTGGGGGGCGACCGGACCGTCCGAGTTCGACTGCTCCGGCCTCATGGTGTGGGCGTACGCGCAGGAGGGCAAGACGCTTCCCCGGTCGAGTCAGGCGCAGGCGGTGGCGGGGGCGCCCGTCGCGATGCCGGACATCCAACCCGGAGACCTCGTCATCTACTACGCGGGTGCGACCCACGTCGGCATGTACGCCGGCGACGGACTCGTCCTCCACGCGCCGACCTACGGGGTGCCGGTCAAGCTCGAGAAGGTCGACGCGATGCCGATCAGCGGGGTCCGTCGCTACTGACGCGTGGGCGCCGGGCAGGCGATCCCCGGGCGGTGTGGCAGTCTCGGACGTGATGACGAAGACCCTGCTGATCACCAACGACTATCCGCCGCGGCCCGGTGGTATCCAGTCGTACCTGGAGACCTATCTGGCGCACCTGGACCCGGAGGACGTGGCGGTCCTCGCCTCGACGTTCCGGGGCCGGGACTCGATCGAGTACGACGACTCCCGCCCCTATCTGGTCGAGCGGGTCCCGACGGAGATGCTGCTGCCCACACCGGATCTCGCGAAGCGTGCCCGGCGACTGGCCTCGGACTTCGGGGCGAGCACGGTGTGGTTCGGTGCGGCAGCACCGCTGGCCGCCATGGCACCCGTCCTGCGGGAGGGGCCCGTCACCCGCATCGTCGCCAGCACCCACGGTCACGAGGTGGGGTGGTCGATGCTGCCGGGTTCGCGCCAGGTGCTCAGGATGATCGGTGAGTCCACGGACGCCGTCACCTACGTGAGTGAGTACACGAGGCGACGCCTCGCGGCGGCGTTCGGCCCGCACGCGAGGCTCATGCACCAGCCCGGGGGGGTCGACACGGACAGGTTCCGGCCCGATCCCGTGCGGCGGCGGGCGATCCGCGAGCGCTACGGGGTGGCGGACCGTGAGGTGATCGTGTGTCTCTCCCGCCTCGTCCCGCGAAAGGGACAGGACGCGCTCATCCGCTCTCTGCCCGAGATCGCCCGCCGCGTCCCGGAAGCGGTCCTCGTCGTCGTCGGGGGTGGCCCGTACCGGCGGACGCTGGAGGGTCTGGCGCGCAGGCACGGGGTGACGGACCGGGTGATCTTCACCGGCCGGATCCGGGCGGACGAGATCGTCGATCACCACCGGATGGCGGACGTGTTCGCCATGCCCTGCCGCACGCGGGGTGGGGGACTCGACGTGGAGGGGCTGGGGATCGTGTATCTGGAGGCCTCGGCCTGCGGCGTCCCAGTCGTGGCCGGCCGGAGTGGTGGCGCCCCGGAGACGGTCCTGGACGGGACCACCGGGCTCGTGGTGGACGGGACCTCGACGGGCGAGATCGTCGACGCCGTGGCCGGTCTGCTCTCGGACCGGCCACGCGCGTCGTCGATGGGTGTCCGCGGACGCACCTGGGTTCTCGACTCCTGGCGCTGGGAAGACCTCGCCCGCAACATGCGGCGAGTGCTCTCCGGGGACTAGCTTCCCGATCGAGTCCCGATCCGGGCGTGGATCGAGTCTCGGACGTCAGGTGTAGAGATCCTCGATCTGTGCTGCGAACTTCTGGTGCACCACGTTCCGCTTGACCTTGAGCGACGCGGTGAGTTCACCGGTCTCCTCGGTGAACTGATCGGGGAGGACGTGGTATTTCTTGATGGCCTCCGAATGGGAGACGGTGCTGTTGGCCCGGGACAGCGCCTGGTCGAGATGCTCGATCATGTCCGCGTCCCGCAGCAGCTCGTACAGGGACCCGGTCTTGTGGTGGTGGGCCTTCCACCGGTCCAGTGCCTCGGGGTCGAGGGTGATCAGCACCGAGATGAACGGCTTCCCGTCGCCCACACACACGGCCTCGGCGACGAGCGGGTCCGCCCGGAGCGCGTCCTCGAGCTGGTTCGGAGCGACGTTCTTGCCGCCCGCGGTGACGATGATCTCCTTCTTGCGGCCGGTGATGGTCAGGTAGCCGTCCTCGTCCAGCGATCCGAGGTCCCCGGTCCGGAACCAGCCGTCGGAGAAGGCCTCGGCGGTCGCACGCTCATTGCGCCAGTAGCCGGAGGTCACCACCGGGCCGTTCACCTCGACCTCGCCGTCCGGGGCGATCCGGACCGCGCATCCGGGCAGTGGCTGGCCGACGGTCCCGATACGCATCTTGCCGGGGGTGTTGACCGCGATCGCCGCGCAGGTCTCCGTGAGTCCGTACCCCTCGAAGATGTTGACACCGATGCCGTCGAAGAAGTGGGTCAGGCGTTCGCCGAGCGGCGCGCCACCCGAGATGGCGATCTCGCAGCGTCCACCCAGTGCAGCGACGAGCTTGGCGTAGACGAGTCTGGCGAACAGCGCGTGGCGGAGCCTGAGCAGTGGCCCGACCCGCCCACCGCGGTTGGCCTTGGAGTAGGCGACGGCGGTGTCGGTGGCCTTGTCGAACATCCACGCCTTGAAGGCACCGCCGTCCTGGGCGGTGGCCTGGGCCTTGTTGAAGACCTTCTGGAACACGCGCGGGACGGCCAGGATGTAATGGGGCCGCATCTCGGAGAACGTGTCCACGAGATTCGTCAGGTCCGACGAGTGGGCGATCCGGACGCCGGCGTGGAACCCCGCGTAGGTGATGGCGCGGGCCAGCACGTGGGCCAGGGGAAGGAACATGACCGTGGTCGCGTCCTGCCGGAGGTACTGGTTGAACGGGGTCTCGAGGACAGCGAGGGTCTCGGACATGAAGTTCCGGTGGGTGAGCATGCACCCCTTGGGTCGTCCGGTGGTGCCGGAGGTGTAGATCAACGTCGCGGGGGCGTCCGCGCTCACCGCGGCGCGACGTTCGTCGAGCACCGCGTCGGCGACGTCGGTCGCCCCGGCGACGAGCAGGTCCAACGCGGGGCTCTCGCCCTCGATCACCAGGACGTCGGGGGACCCCTCCAGGTCGGCGATCCCCTCGCGGGTGGTCGCGGCGTGGGTCTGCTTCTCGACGATGATGAGCCGGGCGCCCGAGTCCTCCATGATCCAGCGGATCTGTTCCGCGGACGAACTGTCGTAGACGGGTACCGTGACCGCGCCCGCCGCCCAGATCGCGAAATCGATCACGTTCCACTCGTATCGCGTCGAACACAGGAGGGCGACCCTGTCCCCGGCCCCGATCCCGCGGGCGACCAGGCCCCGACCAACCAGGCGGACCGTGTCGGCG
Organism: Dietzia sp. SYD-A1; assembly: GCF_015356725.1. NCBI lineage: Bacteria > Bacillati > Actinomycetota > Actinomycetes > Mycobacteriales > Dietziaceae > Dietzia > Dietzia sp. SYD-A1. The sequence goes on along the minus strand of NZ_JADDKI010000077.1, from coordinate 5,577 downwards.
AACTCCCGGTTGGTGACGTCGGTCCACCGTCCGTCGACCGGGCGTTGGAAGGCCACGTTGTCCGGAGTCCGCTCCGCCCGGTCGTACGCCGCCTGGGCACAGGACCAGTCTTCGGGGACGGTGAAAGTGGCGGGGGCGGCGACGTATTCGCGCAAAGGGTCCTCCTGGTGGAGACGATCGATGGTCTAATCGCGGTGAGGACACACTATCCCCGGGGGTGGACGGCATCCACGCCACCCGTGCGCCCGGGCGTCAGCCGGAGGGCGCATCCCGGCGGGAGATATGTGAAGCTGGGGATATGAGTGAGGACAACGGCGCCCCCGAGGTGTGGCCGACCAGCGACTCCACGGTCATCGAGGCGACGGTCGAGGACGTGATGGCCGTCATCTCGGACTTCGACTCGTATCCGGAATGGTCCACGTCGATCCGGGTCGCCGAGGTCCTCTCGGTCGGCGCGGACGGTCGGCCAGACCGCGTCCGGTTCGCGCTGGAGGCCGGTGCGATCGTCGATGACTACGTCCTCGTCTACTCCTGGTCGGCGGACGACAGGGCCGTCGAGTGGCGCCTCGAGAGTTCGACGCTCCAGCGGGCACAGAAGGGCTCCTATCGGCTCGAGCCGGTCGAGGGCGGCACCCGGGTCGACTACGAGTTGGAGATCGAGCTCGTGGTGCCGGTGATCGGTCGGCTCCGCGACCGGGCCGAGCGGCGGATCCTCTCCGAGGCACTCCGTGAACTCAAGCGCCGGGCCGAGTCGAGGTGACCGGGTCGAGGGTCGTGATCGTTCTGGGGGGCGACCCGGCGGACAGGTCCGCGGCGATGGCGGATTTCCTGTTGGACGCCGGCGGAACCGCTCTCATCCTGACCGGGGATCCCGGTTCGGTCGATCCCCGACTGGACACGACCGACGAGGGGCCCGTGGAGGTCCGCGCAGACGACGCCACCGCGAGACTCGAGGCGTACACATCGGGGGCCGTGGACCCGGAGGACGAGGTGCTCGCGGCCCTCGCCACCGGTAGCGACGCCCCCCTCGCGGCAGTACTGGGATGGGAGTACGCCCGGCGTGCGGCTGCCGCGGGGGTGTGGGATGTGGTGATGGTCGACCTCGACGGTGATCTCGCGGCCGTCCGCAGGCTTTCCGCAGCGGGGGAGCTCGCCGGGTTCGTGGAGTCCCGGTGGCCCGCGCATGTCCGGTTCGCGTCCATGGCGGCCGGGGACCGTGCCGACGCCCGGACCCGCGAGGCGCACCGGTTGTCCCTCCTGGCCGGGGAGGTCTCGACGTTCCTCGCCGGGCCGGTCGAGGTGATCGTCGCCGGCGGTGCTCCGGACCGCACGGCGGCTCTGGCGACACTCGCCCGCGGTGCGGTCACCCCCGTCGTGTCCGCGGACGGCAACGGTGGCTACCGGGCGGAGTTGCCGGTGCCCGCCCCGCCGACGACTCCGCCCTCGGTCGAGAGCGGCGGTCTCCGGCTGGAGTTCAACGGCCTCCGGACAGTGCTGCGCCTTCCCGCGTTGCTGTCCCGGTGCACCCTCGTCGCGTCGCACCACGATCCGGTGGCGGGTGCCGTGGTCGCCGGATTCGTCCCGGATCCGGAGCTCTGGCCACCGAATCTCGTCCCGTCCGGATTCGCGGGCCGATCCGGGTAGTATCCGCTTTCGTCGACCTCCCCAACCATGAGAAAGACCGGTGACCCCAGGTGCTGTACTGGTTGTTCAAGTACGTGATCATCGGGCCTTTCCTGCGGATGACCAGTCGGACGGTCCTCACCGGCGAGGAGAACTTCCCGGCGAACGGGGCAGCGGTCCTGGTGGGGAATCACGAGTCCGTGGGCGACTGGTTGTTCACCCCGCTGCTCCTTCCCCGGCGGGTCACCTTCCTGGCGAAGAGCGACTACTTCACGGGCAGCGGGATACGCGGAGCCCTCAGCCGGTGGTTCTTCGCCGGGACCGGCCAGTACCCGATCGACCGGACCAACGCGGACGCCGCGCAGGCGGCCCTCGACGCGGGCATGGAGGTCCTGTCCTCGGGGCAGATCCTGTGCGTCTACCCGGAGGGCACCCGCACCCCGGACGGGCGGTTGTACCGGGGCAAGACGGGGCCGGCCCGGCTCGCGCTGCGCGCCGGGGTCCCGATCATCCCGGTGGGGGTGGTCGGTACGGGTGACTACATCCGCAAGGTCACCCGACCGCATCGCCGGACTCCGGTCCGCGTGATGATCGGGGAACCCCTCGACCTGACGCCGTGGGCCGGTCGGGAGGGGGACCGCGTGGCCGAGCGCGAGATCACCGACGAGTTCATGCGGCGTATCCAGGCGCTGACGGGTCAGGAGTATGTTCCGGACGTCTACGGTGCGGAGATGAAGAAGCGCTACGAGGCGGTCCGGAAGTCGGGACGAAACCTTCTCGACACTCCCGTCGAGGGGCAGCGCTGACGCCGGTGCGCTACTTCTACGACTGTGAGTTCATCGAGGACGGCACCACCATCGACCTGGTCTCGGTGGGGGTGGTAGCCGAGGACGGACGTGAGTTCTACGCGGTCTCCACGGAGTTCGACCCGGCGAAGGCCGGGCCATGGGTCAGACGCAACGTCCTGCCGAAACTCCCCAATCCCTCGTCGGCGGCGTGGAGGTCGCGCGCGGCGATCCGCGACGAGTTGTACGACTTCGTCACCGCGCCGGCCTCCGGCCCGGTGGAGCTGTGGGCATGGATCGGCGCGTACGACCACGTCGCCGTGTGCCAGCTCTGGGGTGACATGACCGAGCTCCCGGCGGCGATGCCGAGACTCACCCGGGATGTGCGCCAGCTGTGGGAGCTGGCCGGGCAACCGGAACTGCCCGTACACCCGGGCGGAGCCCATGACGCTCTCGGTGATGCGCGTCATGCGGCGATGAGGTTCCGGGCGATCGCCGCGACAGCACCCCACCTGGGCCTCTGAGGTCTGCGACGCTGCCGGTGGCGTATCCTCGCCGGGTGAGCAACTGGACAGTCGACGTCGACATCGCGCAGCTTCCCGACCTCCCCCCGCTCTCGGCGGACCTCGATCGACTGCTGGCGGACGCACTGTCGCGACCCGCGCTGCAGCAGCCGTCGTGGGATCCCGATCACGCTGCGGCGATGCGCAAGGTCCTCGAGAGTGTGCCCCCCATCTGTGTGGCCTCGGAGGTCGAGCACCTCTCGGACCGGTTGGCCGACGTCGCGCACGGCCGCGCCTTCCTCCTCCAGGGCGGGGACTGCGCGGAGACCTTCGAGGCCAACACCGAGCCGCACATCAAGGGCGTGATCCGCACGCTCCTCCAGATGTCCGTGGTCCTGACCTACGGCGCCTCCATGCCGGTGGTCAAGGTCGGGAGGATCGCCGGCCAGTACGCCAAGCCGCGCTCCGCCGATCGGGACGCCACCGGCCTGCTGTCCTACCGCGGGGACATGGTCAACGGGTTCGACGCCGACGAGACCACTCGTGAGCACGACCCGTCCCGACTGGTCCGGGCCTACGCCAACGCCGCCGCGGCCATGAACCTGGTCCGGTCGCTGACGGCGTCGGGGACGGCGGACCTGCACCGCGTTCATGAATGGAACATGGAGTTCGTCGCCGGCTCCCCTGCGGGCGCGCGATACGAGGCCCTCGCCGCGGAGGTCGATCGCGGCCTGCGGTTCATGGACGCCTGTGGGGTCGCCGACCACAACCTGCGGTCGGCGGACATCTTCTCCTCCCACGAGGCGCTGGTCCTGGACTATGAGCGCGCGATGCTACGCCTGGCCGACGACGGCACGGGACTCACGGGCGACGCGCAGCAGGGGCTGTACGACCTCTCGGCACACTTCCTGTGGATCGGGGAGCGCACCCGCGGGATCGACGACGCCCACGTGGCCTTCGCCTCGCTCATCGAGAACCCGATCGGACTGAAGATCGGCCCCTCCACGACCCCGGAACTCGCGGTGGAGTACGTCGAGAAACTCGATCCGCGCAACCGACCCGGGCGTCTGACCCTGGTCTCCCGTATGGGCAACGACAAGGTCAGGGACGCCCTCCCACCGATCGTTCAGGCCGTCGAGGCGTCGGGCCACAAGGTCATCTGGCAGTGCGACCCGATGCACGGCAACACCCATTCCACGTCGAACGGCTACAAGACCCGGCATTTCGACCGGATCATCGACGAGGTCCAGGGCTTCTTCGAGGTCCACCACGCGCTCGGTTCGCACCCGGGCGGGATCCACATCGAGCTCACGGGCGAGGACGTGACCGAGTGTCTGGGAGGCGCCCAGGACATCTCGGATCTCGACCTCGCCGGACGGTACGAGACCGCCTGCGACCCGAGACTCAACACGCAGCAGTCTCTCGAACTGGCCTACCTGGTCGCGGAGATGCTCCGCCACTGAGCCGCGTCCGGACCGGGTCCCTGACGGGGCCCGGGGGGCCTCGGGTCCGGAGGACTCAGCCCAGTGCGTCGATCTCGACCTCGCTGCCCCGGGCCACGACCCGCCCGGGCAGCGGGTTCTGGCCGTAGACGATCCCGCCCGGCGACCCCGAGTCGAGGACGGGCTCGAGCCCGGCGTCGCGGAGGGTCTGCCGGGCGTCGGAGGCCCGGGCCCCCAGGACGACGGGGACGGTCACCGCGTCGGACGGGACGATCCGCAGCACGGCGTTGGCGGGATCCAGCCTCCGGCCGGCGGGGGGGTCGGTGCTGACCACCCGACCGTCGGCAATGCGGCGGTCGGTGACGGGCGGCTGGCGGACGATCGTGAAACCGGCCCTGGTGAGTACGTCGGTGGCCTCGTCCACCGGTACGTCCCTGATGTCGGGGACGGTGAGGGCGTTGGAGACCAGCAGCGTCACGCCGTCCCCACGGGCCACGTCCGATCCGACATCGGGGTCTGTGCCCACGGCGAGCCCGCCGTCGACCTCGTCGTCGTAGACCCGGCGGACCTCAGACACGGTGAGCCCGGATCCCTCCAGCGCGGCCCGGGCCTGGTCCTCCTCGAGGCCCGCGACATCGGGGACGCTCACCGGAGCCGGTCCCGAACTGGTCACCATCGACACCCTGGTCCCCACGTCGACGGTGGTCCCGGACCGTGGCTCCAGAGCCACCACCTGCCCGACCGGGACCGAGTCGGAGTGCTCGGTCCCGCCGCGGACCGGTTCGAGCGAGTTCTCCCGCAGCAGGGCCGAGACGGTGTCGACGTCGCGTCCGGCGCCCACCTCGGGCACGACCGGCCGTCCCACGGAGACCAGGACCGCCACCGGGTCACCGCGGGGGACGCGGGCCCCCGCCTCGGGGTCGGTTCCGACCAGTCCCGCCCGGGGCACGTCGTTGCTGAACGCGTCACGGGTGGTGGCCGCCAACCCGACCGCGTTCACGGCGTCTGTGGCCTGGCCCACCGACATCCCCTGCACCGCCGGGACGGTGACGAATCGGCCGGACCCGAGCCACCATCCGGCCACGGCCAGCACGATGGCGAGTGCGAGCACGACCAGCAGCCAGAGCAGGCCGAGCTTGCGGCGCGGACGGACAGGTGCCCGGTCGGCGAGCGGTTCGACCTCACCCCGGGCATGGTGGGTCCCGGCGGTGCAGGGGATGTCGG
>NZ_JADDKI010000704.1:0-579 GCF_015356725.1 Dietzia sp. SYD-A1 | reverse complement strand
GACGTGGTGGGCGCCGACGGCGAGGTGGTGGCCTCCGCCGGCTCCTCGCTCCTGCCCCCGTCGCGCCGGGGTGCACACGGCGGCAGCAGGTTGTCCTCGGCGAGTCGGAAGATCTGGGCCCTGGCGTCCGCGAGGCTGCCCGACGGCATTCCCGCTCGCACCGATTCGCGGGCCGGCTCGCTCAGATCGCCGATGGCGAAGACGTTGCAGGGCGACGGGAGCGTCCCGGCGTCGTGAAGGGTGAGCTCGTCGTCCTCGGTCAGACAGGCCTTCTGGCTCACGGAGGCGAGGGAGATGCCGAAGACCTCGCCCGAGATGCCGCGCTTCACCACCACCTGGCTGTCCTCCTCGGCGACGAAGTAGTTGCTCCGCACGAGCAGCGCGGAGACCCCGACGAGTCCCGCGATCAGCACGATCACCCCGACGACGCTCATCGCGAAACGCCAGCGGGTGCCGCGGGGGGCGGCGGGTTCCGGCTCGTCCGCGGCTCGCTGCTCCGTGTTCCCGGCCGGCGCCCCCTCGTCGGCCGTGTCCTCGGCGCCTCCCGTGCCGTTCTGGGAGGCGACCTGGGCACGGGAG
>NZ_JADDKI010000703.1:0-757 GCF_015356725.1 Dietzia sp. SYD-A1 | reverse complement strand
CGGGTCCAGATGTCGGTTCGGGCGGGGTTGAACGGGATGCCGGTGATGGTCTCGGTTCGGGCCGACGGGATGTCCATCCCGAGGTCGTGGAGGGCGCGGGCCGCGGCGGGGGTGTCGAATACCTCGGTGGTCGCGGCGTACAGCGCGGCTGAGTTGCCGAGGTCCCGGTCATCTGTGAGTCCCCACCGCTGTAACTGGGTCAGGATCCACAGGCCGAAGTCCTCCCTAGGGAACGGCCGGAAGCCGATCCGGTCGGGCTCCTGCATCGTGCGCCCGGCGCCGTCGGGGTACGTGCCCGTGAGGATCGCGGTGAGCAACTCGGGTTGTTGGTTGAGGAACTGCTCGGTGGCCATCGAGGCCGCGGCCTGAGGCCGGTGAGCGGGGTCGTCCGACCACACCGCGGCGTCGGCGACGGCCCTGGTGAGCGCTCGGTAGGTCACCGGGTTCTCGAATGCCCACTCTTCGGACACGCCGAGGCAGCAGCAGGGGTGACCGTCCCAAAGGTCGCGGGTCAGAGTGAACAGATATCCGGCGCCCCTCGCCACGGCCAGCTGGTTGAACGGATCCGGTCCGAGGAAGCCGTCGATGTTGCCGGTGAGCAGGTTGGCGACCATGTCGGCGGGCCGCAGGATCCGGAGGTCCACGTCGAGGTCGGGGTCGACTCCCCCGGTGGACAGGTAGTGACGTAGCAACAGGTTGTGCATGGAGAAGTCGAAGGGGATGCCCAGCACGAAACCGCGCATGTCCTCCGGGCCAT
>NZ_JADDKI010000702.1:0-1075 GCF_015356725.1 Dietzia sp. SYD-A1 | reverse complement strand
GAGGCGAAGCCGTGGTGCAGGGCCAGCGGCATCGGGGCCAGCATGTGCGTGGCCTGGACTTCGCCGGCCACGTACGCCCCCCACAGGTCGGCCCAGCCCGCGTACTTCTTGAGCTTCACCCTCAGCCCGTGCTTGGCGTAGATTCCCAACGGGGCCGCGTTGACCAGCGGGGAGGCGCAGGTGATGGGGATGAAACCGATCGTGAGCTCGGGGTTCTCGATACCCGGCAGGGCGGGCACGTCGGCGCCGTGGGTGCCGGGTTCGGCCTCCGGGGCGGCGGGGGGAGCCGTGCTCGCGGTGCCGCAGGCGGCGAGCAGCCCGGATCCCGCGGTGGTACCTGCGAGGGTGAGGAACCCCCTACGCCCCATACGCAGGTGATCTGGTGCACTCGGTGGCGTGCGCATCAGTGCTGCTCCGCGCGTGAGGCGACGGCTGCCACGGCCCAATCGTGCATGCGCCCGGAGTGATAGAGCAACGGCGGGGTGTCATCGCGGTGCACGGCGTGGACCCGCGCCACGAGGATCTGGTGGTCGCCGCCGTCGTAGATGCGGTCGATATGGGTCGAGAGCCAGGCGGATGTCCCCTCCAGAAGCGGCACCCCGTGGGGGCCTGCGCGGTACTCGACGCCGTCGAACCGGTCCTCACCCCGGCCGGCGAAGGTTCGGGCGAGTGGTCCCTGTTCACAGCCGAGGACGTTGACGCCCATCGGGGCGCCGATGCGGAATGCGTGGAGGCAGCTGGCGCGGCGGTCCACGCACACCAGCACCAGGGGCGGATCGATGGAGACGGTCGTGAAGGAGCTCACCGTCATGCCCACGGGCCGGATTCCCTGCACGGTGGTGATGACGGTGACCCCGCTGGGGAAGGCGCCCGCTGTCTGCTTGAGAGCGGCCGCGTCGACCTGGTCACCTCGGCGCCACACCCCAGAGAGGTCGTCGTCCCCGAGGTGGGAGTGATCGGGAGCATCGGTCTGATTGGCGGTGACTGTCATGTGGTGCTCCTATGGGCGGTGGTCGGGTTCGGGCGGTTGTCGAGTGCCTTCAGCGCGGTGAGGAGCCGGGGGTCATCTGGGGGT
>NZ_JADDKI010000076.1:0-27045 GCF_015356725.1 Dietzia sp. SYD-A1 | reverse complement strand
GCACTCCGCCGTACTCTCGGCGCGCTTCGAGCCATTACTGACCCATGCTCCTAGCCCCCTCCCGGGCGCCGGCTCAGTACCGCACCGACTGGGCGTCCGAGACCAGACACATGCCACCGACGGACTTCAGAAGGGGGCGCAGCGACCGGAGGACCTCGTCGATCCGGTCGGGGTCGACCGCCACGAGCACGAAGGTGTTGTCGAAGGTGGAGAAGGGGTCCCCCCCGCGCTCACCGTGCTGGCCCCGCCCGTAGATCCCCGGGATCACGGTGCGATGGGTCAGGCCCAGCGAATCCAACGCGCCGAGGAACCTCCCGGCGACCCCGGATTCCACCACCAGTTCGATCCGTTTGACGTCTCTCATGGGATCTCCTCGCCTCAGGCGCCCAGGTGCTGGGCGACGGTGTAGTAGAGCGGAATGCCGAGGACGATGTTGAACGGGAACGTCACGGCAAGGGCCATTGTGAAGTACCGGGACGGCCGCGCTTCGGGGATCGCGTAGCGCACCACGGCCGGGACGACGATGTAGGACCCGCTCGCCGCGAGCACGGCGAGCATGGTCAGGTCGCCGACCGGGAGCCCGGCCAGTGCACCCAGGGCCAGCGCCATCGACGCTCCGATCAGGGGCATCACGATGCCGAACCCGATCAGGAACGGGCCCACGTCGCGGACCTCGCGGAGTTGACGGGCGACGAGCAGGCCCATCTCGAGCAGGAAGAAGGCCAGCAGGCCCTTGAACATGTCGTTGACGAACGGGGACATGGACTCGCCGGCGTCGGCCCCCACCATGGTGCCGATCACGAGCGACCCGATCAGCAGCAGGTGCGCGCCGTCGGTGAACGCCTCGTGCAGGATCGCCCGCATCGACAGGGGTGCCCCCGACGCGGGACCGGGGGCTCCGGCCCCCGCGTCGCCCGCCATCTGAGCTGAGCGTTGACGTGACCGGGCCCAGGTGGCGAGGAGCACCGCCATGATGATCGCGGGCGATTCCATCAGCACCAGGGCGATCGTCATGTACCCGCCGGGTTCCTCGCCACGGGCGGTCACGAACTGCGTCGCGGCGATGAACGTCACCGCGCTGACCGACCCGTAGGTGGCGGCGATGGCGGCCGCATCGAACTCGTTCACTCTGCGCCGCAGGACCAGGAAGCCCAGCGCAGGGATCACCAGGGCCAGGAGCAGAGCGATGCCGATCACCGCTGCGGCGCGGCCGGTCAGACCGGTCTCGCGGAGAGCCTGGCCGCCCTTGAACCCGATCGCCATCAGCAGGTAGAGCGACAGGAACTTGGTGACGGGGGCCGGTATCTCCAGATTGGAGCGCACCGCGGCGACGAACAGCCCCAGGAAGAAGAACAGGATCGGCGGGTCCGTGAGGCTGCCGAGAATGCTGAGGTCCACTGCGTGTCTCCTGATCAGTCCGGAGCCCGGTCGCCGCGACGCGGGACGACCGGAACCCCGTGGTGGCGCGCGATCCGCTGCCCCGACGTGGTAACAGGACGAACAATACACGATTTCTATTGCCTGTTTTATGATGGGCTAAATCTGTGTCGTGTGTCACGCGCACCTCTCCCCCAAGGGCCGAGCCTCTCCCGCACCGCGAAGGGACGCCCCCGTGCCGTGCCCACATGCGTACAGGGATTCGCGTAAGGCAACATGGCACTCGGAAGTCGTCGGTGACGGCCGGATGTAGACGGGGTGACGCAGTGGCGGAGTGGACGTTTCTCACCAACCACGCCCACGTCCTGCTGTGCATCGCGCAGGATTCCGAGACGCGACTGCGCGACATCGCCGACGCGGTCGGGATCACCGAGCGGGCCACCCAGCGGATCGTGGCCGAGCTGGAGGAGGCCGGGTACCTCCAGCGCATCCGGGACGGGCGCCGTAACCGCTACAGCCTGAACCGCGACCTACCGCTGCGCCATCCGCTCGAGCGGGACCACATGGTGGGGGAGATCCTCAGTGTGCTGGGAGCCCCACGGACGCACGCGGCCCACGGGGACGAATGACGCCGCGTCGCGGCGCCGGTTCGGCGGCTCGGGCAGACTGGCCGGATGTTGCTGACGATCACCGCCCGCCGCTCCGAGGCGCTCCCCACGCCGGGTGATCTGGGTTTCCTGCTGCACAAGCACCCCGACAAGGTGCAATCCTTCGGCGTGTACGCGGGCACGGCGCACGTGTTCTACCCCGAGGTCAGCACGGAGTCGTGCACTGCCGCGGTGCTGCTGGAAGTCGAGGCGGTCGCTCTGGTCCGCGGACGATCCGGGCGCGCGGACGCCTTCGCACTGGGTCACTACGTCAACGACCGCCCGTACGTGGCGTCCTCGCTGCTGGCGGTGGCGATGGGAAAGGTGTTCCGGTCAGCGCTCAACGGACAGTGTGTCGGCTACGAGGACCTGGTCGAGGCTCCCCTGGATCTGACGATCTCTCTGCCGACGGTGCCCGGTGAACCCGACCTGGTGCGCCGGTTGTTCGCGCCACTGGGATGGGACATCCAGGCCGAGTCGATCGCGTTCGACGCCACCCGCCCCCAGTGGGGCGCGGCGCCGCTGGTGGGTCTGACGCTGACCGGGTCCGTGCGCCTGACGGACGCCCTCAGTCACCTGTATGTCCTGCTCCCCGTCCTTGATGCGGCCAAGCACTACTGGGTCGGCCAGGACGAGGTCGACAAGCTGTTGCGTGCCGGTGACCGGTGGTTGCCCGGGCACCCGGAGCGGGATCTGGTGACGCACCGCTACCTGGCCGGCCAGCGGGATCTTCGCGAGAGCGCCCTGGCCCGTCTCGCCGAACTGGACGACCGCGCCGCAGAGAGCACCCCGGACGCCGCTGCCTCGGATGCTGCCGCCGCCCCTCGTCCCCTGGTCAGTCTGCGTCACGACGCGGTACTGGAGGTGGTCCGCGACCTGGCGCCGGTGTCGATCGCCGATATGGGCTGTGGTTCAGGCGCCCTACTGGGCGGCCTGCTCAAAGTCCGGGGTGTGGCACGCGTGATCGGCACGGAGGTCTCGGACTTCGCCTTGTCCAAGGCCGCCACGCGGTTGCACGTGGACTCGATGACCGAACGCCAGGCTGACCGCCTATCCCTCCTACGCTCCTCACTGATGTACGAGGACGAGCGACTGGCCGATCTCGACATGGCGATCCTGATGGAGGTGATCGAGCACGTCGATCCCGACCGTCTGCCGGCTGTAGTGCGCAACGTGTTCGGCGCGATGCATCCCCGGCACGTGGTGATCACCACGCCCAACGTCGAGTACAACGTTCACTACCCGGCGCTGGCCACAGGAGGCTTCCGGCACCCTGACCATCGGTTCGAGTGGACGCGGGAGCAGTTCCAGTCCTGGGCCCACTCCGTGGCCGGCGCCCACGGTTACCAGGTGGAATTCCGTCCCGTGGGCGAGCCCGACGGGCAGGTCGGGCCGCCGACCCAGATGGCCGTGTTCAGCCAGTCCGCCCCAGTGGAGGTGTCCGCATGAGTGAGCTGTCCATCCCGGAACTGTCCCTGGTCCTGCTCATCGGCGCCAGCGGCTCCGGCAAATCGACCTTCGCGGCGACTCACTTCGCCCCGACAGAGGTGATCTCCAGCGACGACTGCCGGGCGATGGTCTGCGACGACCCCAATGCCCAGGACGCCACCGTGGATGGATTCGCGGTGCTGGAGTTCATCGCCGGCAAGCGCCTGGCACGCGGGCTGCTGACTGTGATCGACGCGACCAACGTGCAACCGGCGGCCCGTAAGTCCCTGCTGGCCCTGGCCAAGGAGCACGACGTGTTGGCCACCGCCATCGTGCTCGACCTGCCCACCTCGGTGGCAGTGGAGCGCAACGCGGCCCGCGCGGATCGCGAATTCGGCGCCCGGGTGATCAAGCGCCAGCAGGAGCAGCTGCGCCGCTCGATGCGCGGGCTGAAGAAGGAGGGGTTCCGCTCCATCCACGTGCTGGATTCGGAACAGGTGGTGGCCGAGGCGACGATTGTGCGGACCCGGTTGTTCAACGACCGCCGCGACGACCACGGCCCGTTCGATGTGATAGGAGATGTCCACGGGTGCCGCGCCGAGCTGGAGGAGTTGCTCGAGTCGCTGGGTTACGCCCTGGAGAGGGACCAGGCAGGCCGGGCGGTCGACGCGCACCACCCTGAGTCGCGGCGCGTGGTGTTGGTGGGTGACCTGGTCGACCGAGGCCCCGACTCTCCGGGAGTGCTGAGGTTGGCGATGGGTATGGTTGAGTCCGGCAACGCCCTGTGCGTCTCGGGTAACCACGAAGCCAAGCTGGCCAAGGCGCTGGGGCGGGGGACGGTCAAGGCCACCCATGGTCTGCAACAGACCCTCGACCAGTTGGCGGCAGAAGACGGCTCGTTCGTCGCCAGGACACGCGCGTTCTGTGACGGCCTCGTGGCGCACTACGTTCTGGACGACGGCAACCTCGTCGTGGCACACGCCGGCCTGAAGGAGAAGTACCACGGTCGCGCATCCGGGCGGGTACGTGCTTTTGCCCTGTATGGAGACACCAGCGGCGAGACCGATGAGTTCGGCCTGCCCGTCCGGTATCCGTGGGCCGAGGAGTACCGCGGGTCGGCGACAGTGCTGTACGGGCACACCCCTGTCACCGAGACCGAGTGGGTCAACAACACGATGTGCCTGGACACCGGGTGCGTGTTCGGCGGGTCCCTGACGGCGCTGCGCTACCCGGAACGCCAGACTGTCTCAGTGCCCGCCCAGGACACCTACTACGAGCCGATCCGGCCCCCGGCGCCGCCCGAGCGGGATCCCGCGACCCTGAAGCTGACCGACGTGCTGGGACCCCGGGTGATCGAGACCCGCTACCTGGGACGGGTGTCAATGCGTGACGAGAACGCGGCCGGGGCTCTGGAGGTGATGAGCCGCTTCGCCGTCGACCCGGAGCAGCTCATCTACCTCCCACCAACCATGTCGCCTGTCGACAGCTCCCCACGCGACGACCTCCTCGAACACCCCGATCAGGCATTCGACCACTTCGCCGCGCAGGGTGTCGACCGGGTGATCTGCGAGGAGAAGCACATGGGTTCCCGCGCCGTCGTGCGCGTCGCCAACCAGGGCGGGGGGGTCGTTTATTCCCGCACCGGTCGTGCGTTCCTTCCGGACGATCAGCAGTCGGTCGTCCTGCAACGGATTGCTCGCGCGGCCACAGTCGCCGGGGTGTGGGAAGACCTGGGCGCCACCTGGCTGCTGCTCGATACCGAGATCCTGCCGTGGACACTCAAAGCCGAACCGATGATCCGTGACCAGTACGCCGCCGTGGGTGCCGCCGCCACCACCGCCCTCCCCGCCGCTATCCACGCGCTCGACGCCGCCGCCCACCGCGGCATCGACGTGGGGACCCTGCTGGACCGGACGCGCTCCCGGGCGGACAATGCCGAGAGGTTCGTCGAGGCTTACCGGCGCTACATCCGACCGGTCGAGGGCGACCTCGGCCTGCAGATCGCGCCGTTCCAGCTCGTGGCCAGCGACGCCGATACCTACGAGAACCGGGACCATCACTGGCACCTCGCTCTGGCGGACCGGCTCGTCGCCGCCGACCCGGAGCTGTTCCGTACCACCCGGCGCCTCGACATCGATCTGGCCGACGACCGTTCGCGTGCTGCGGGGTCGGCGTGGTGGGACGATCTCACCTCAACCGGCGGTGAGGGCATGGTCGTCAAGCCACTGGCCAACCTCACCCGAGGAAAGAAGGGCCTGGTCCAACCCGGACTCAAGGTCCGCGGACGTGAGTACCTGCGCATCATCTACGGCGCCGACTACACCACCCCGGCGACGCTGGTTGGCCTCAAGAATCGATCGCTCGGCCAGAAGCGCTCCATGGCGCTGCGGGAGTACGCGCTCGGCCTCGAAGGGGCACGCCGGGCCGCGGCCGGTGAACCGATCTGGCGTGTTCACCAGTGCGTCTTCGGCGTCCTGGCCATGGAATCCGAACCCGTGGACCCGCGGCTGTGACCAGACGTCTGCTCTCCGATCTCATCGGACCGGAGTAGTCGGGCGCGCAGGCCGCCGACCGACGAGAGTCGACCGTGAAGGGAGCGGCCATGATCGAGATTCTCAACCGCCTCGTCGACGAGATCGAAGGACGCCTCGGTGAGGAGTTCGACGTCGACGCGATCGCCGGCGAGATGGGGACGACCGGGTATCACGCCCGTCGGATGTTCTCGTCCCTCGCGGGGATGCCGGTGTCCGAGTACGTCCGTCGTCGACGCATGACCGTTGCCGCGTCCGACGTGATCGGCGACGAGGACCTGTTGACGATCGCCGTGCGGTACGGGTACGGCTCGACCGAGGCCTTCGGTCGAGCGTTCCGTGCCGTCCACGGCGTGAGCCATGGAGACGTTCGACGTGATGGCGGCCCCCTTCGCAGCCAACCGCAGCTCAGGTTCCGCCTGACCGTCGAAGGGAGTCATCCCATGGATGCCCGAATCCTCACTCACCACGAATTCCGCCTGATCGGCCACGCCGCCCGGGTGCCGTTGAACCATGAAGGCGTCAACGCGCACATCGAGCGCCACATCGCTTCTCTGCCCGCTTCCGAGCACGACCGCCTTAAGCTCCTCAGCGGTACCGAGCCCTCGGGTCTGCTGCAGGTCAGCGCCGACGTCGACCCGGGCTACGCAGAGGGCAGCGAACTGACCTATCTACACGGCGTGGCGGTCGACGTCGACGCCGACGTTCCCGACGACCTCGACGTGATCGACGTGGCCGCGGGGGCGTGGGTGGTCTTCCGCACCTCCGGGCCGCATCCGGCGGCCCTGCAGGAGGCGTACGCAGCGTCCGCGACTGAGTGGTTCCCCTCCAATCCGTGGAGGTTGCGCCCGGGACCGTCGATCGTGTCGGTACTCGATCGCGCTCCGGACTTCAGTTCGGCGACCTGCGAACTCTGGTTCCCGATCGAGCGCGCCTGACCCCGGTGCGGGCGGCCGCAGAGCGCTCACTCTCCCTCCGGCATCCGGCGACCCGTCTGATACTGGCCGAGCTGGCCGGCGATGGTTGCGCGGAGCCACTGCGCGAAACGCTCGTCGGTCCATCCCCGCTCCCGGACGAAATACCTGTGCGTGTCGGGCCCGGTCAGGTGGCCGAGCACGTCGGCGAACTCAGACACCCGGTCCTGGGGAAGTAACCCGCGTCCGACGAACCACCCACTGCCCAGGTGGAGGTCCTCTATCCGCCGTGTCTCGCTCCGACGGACCGCCTCGGCGATCTCGGGATCGGAGTCGCTGGCCAGGATGGCCGCATGCCACAAGTCGATGATCCGACCGTTGGCGGCGACGATGAAGTCCACGTAGCGACCCAACGCGCGCTCGGTGTCGGGGTCGGCCATGATCGCCTGGAACTCCGGTCGGGCGAGTATCGAGACGGCTCGCTCTTCCCCGGAGAACCCCCGCTCGAGAATCGCCATCATCAACGACGCCTTGGAACCGGCCTGGTACACCGACTGCACCGAGACACCGGCGCGACGGGCGACCTCACGGAGAGTGGTCCGGGAATAACCGTGTCGCACGAACAGCGACTCGGCGGCGTCCAGGATTCGCCCGCGGGTCAGTGCGGCGGTCTGGGCCCGACGGCTCATCTCGTACTTGCGCGAACTCATGGATCGGCCCCTGCCTCGGACTTCATCTCACCAGTCTCGTTCATGGCCTTCCCAAAGATTGGATGTAGCGCTACTCTACTCAAATCTTCTCGCATCCACGCGGCGGAGACTGCATGCGAAGGAGCGACGATGACAGCACAGGGCCTCATCGTTGTGTGCGCTACCCCCATGGGTGGCCACGTCGGGCCCCTCACGGCCGTCGGCGGGCACCTGGTCTCCCAGGGGTGGCGGGTGGTGATGATCACCGGGTCCCGGTTCGCCCACCAGGTCACCGCCGCCGGCCTCGAGCACGTCGCCCTGTCCGGGGTGGCGGACTTCGACGAGAAGGACCCGTCGACCTTCACCCCCCACCTCGACAGGTATCGAGGCCTGAGGCTGTCGCGGTACCAGGTGGAGCAGACGTTCATCCAGCCCATCACCGCACAGGCGGCGACGCTGGCGCAGGTGCTCGCCGAGAACGAGGTCTCTGCTGTCCTCACCGACGGCACCTTCGCAGGGACACTCCCCCTGATCTCCCGCGACCCCGGCTCCAGACCTCCGGTCATCGGACTCGGGGTGATGCCGCTCGCACAGACCAGTTGCGACGTGGCGCCCACCAACAGCGGACTGCCGCATATGGCCGGGCCACTCGGCAGACTGCGCAACCGCCTGGCCCACCGGATGGTCCGCCATGTGCTCTTCCGTGCCACCCAGCGACTCGCGCGCCACCGCATAGAGCAGTCCGGAGGGAGACTGGAGGGGTTCGTTCTGGACTTCTCCGCACAATGCGACAGGTTCCTCCAGTTGGGGCCGGCCGAGTTCGAGTACGCGCGCCGCGATCTGGCGCCCACCACCGCGTTCGCCGGCCCGGTCACCGCCCGGCGGAGCCGGCCGATCCCCCAGCCCACGTGGTGGGCCGAGATGCTCGCCGACCCGCGACCGGTCGTCCACGTCACGCAGGGCACCCTCGACAACCACGACCTCACCCAACTGGTCGAGCCCGCGCTCGAGGCCCTTGCGGATTCGCCGGTCCAGATCGTCGTCACCACCGGCGGAGCCCCCGCCGACGAGCTCGTCCGGATCGCGCCCGAGAACGCCCGGATCGCCGAATACCTCGACTACGAGGAGCTCCTGCCGCGGACCTCGATCGTGGTCACCAACGGAGGTTTCGGCGGCGTCATGACCGCACTCCGGCACGGCGTGCCGCTGGTCGTGGCACCTGGAGGCGAGGACAAGCCGGAGGTGGCCGCGAGAGTCGGCCACTTCCGGGTCGGGATCAACCTCAAAGCCCGCCGTCCCGCGCCACGGGCCCTCCGGGACGCCGTCGACGCAGTCCTCTCCGACACCACCTTCGCCGACTCCGCGTCCGCCATGCGCGATGCCATCGCCACCTACGACCCGTTCGCGGTGATCGACACCGAACTCCGACACCTCATCCAGCAGCACCCGACCGACCCACCCGCCCACGCGATATCCGCCCCGGACACCGACGCACCAGACACCGCCGCACCAGACACCGAGGAGAACCTGCCATGAGCGACACCCGCGCAGTGATCGACCAGCACATCACCGCCTTCAATGACCGCACCCCCGACGCCGAACCGTGGGCCGACGCGGCCGAGATGGTCACCCCCGGCGGAACCTTCACCGGACGCGAGGGCGTCCTGGGATTCCTGGCCGTCTTCCAGCAGGCGTTCTCCGACGGCACCCTGCGCATCCATTCAGCGGTCATCGACGGCGGCGACGCCTCCGTCGAGGGCAGCTTCGAGGGAACTCACGACGGCATCCTCCAGAGCCCCGCGGGACCTGTCGAGGCCACCGGGAGGCCAGTCACCTTCCGGTGGAGCGCCACCTACCGCGTCGAGGGCGACCGGCTCATGTCCGAGCACCTCTACTTCGACCAGTTCGACTTCCTCGGACAACTCGGCCTCCTGCCGGGTTGATTCCCAGCCGCGGCGACGGACCGGCCGTCGACCCGGTGACCGTCTGGCCCGGAGAGGTACCCGACTGCCCACCCCGGCACGGCAGGGGTACACCTTCACCGGGTGGTACACCTCTCCGGACTCCGATACCCTCATCGACCCCCGTCCTCCCCTCACCGCCGACATCACGGCCCACGCAGGGTGGCGAGCCGTCGAGACCCCAGCTAGTCCCTCCACCCCGGTATGGACCTCTCTCGCCGGAGGCGGTCTCGGTGACTACCTCCCACTGGCCCTCCAGCCGAACTGATCTCCTACCGCCACGACCCTGCACCGGAAGGCCACCGAGATGAACCGCACCCCCCGCCGCACCGGGCGGCGTCTACCCGCCGTCCTCGGCGCAGCCATGGCCCTCGGCCTGGTGACCGCGACGGCCCACGCCGACCCTGCCCGCAGCATCTCGGCCACCGCGGAGCCCACGCCCGGCAGCGACACCGTCACCCTGCGCCTGGTCTCGAACTTCGTCGAGCCCTTTGCCTGCTTCTACTCCATCAACCCCGCAGGCGAGTCGGCACCGTCAAACCTGTGGACGGACAACCCCTCCGCCATCGTGCCAGCCGCGTACAGCGCCCCGTGGAATCTCTCGGAAGTCACCTACACTCACCACCTCTCCGACGGCGAGTACTCGGTGTACTGGCAGTGCTACGGCAACGGCGCGACGAACATCGCGCGTTTCGGCAACGTCGCCAGCCCCCTGACCCCGGCGCCTACCGCGGGACCACTGACCTTCTCGATCGACACCAGCCCCCCACCACCGGCCGACCCGGAGTGCCAGGGCAGCGCCTGCCTCCTCCCCCTGATCGGCGAGCTTCTCGACGCTCTACCCCGAGATCCCGCGGTGCCGGGCGCGGCAGGGTCGGTCGGCTGACCGCGCATCGGCTCACCGACCCGGGCCGGACCACGCCTGTGCGGTCTGCTCGATCACGGTCCGCCACGGGGTCGGGGAGACGCCGAAGGTGCTGGTGGTCTCCGACCCGTCGGCGACGAACGGGCCGTCGAACTGGTACAACACACCATTGACCTCGCGCAGCAGTGGGACGACCATCCCCCCGGCGCGGAGGACCGGCCGCGGCACACGGCGCACCCGCGGTGGGGCCGCCCCGGCCGCCTCGGCGAGGTCGTTCAGGACCTCCCGAACGGTTCTGGGCGCGTTCGACGGAACGATCCACGCAGACCCCCAGGCCCCCTCGTCCCGGCCCAGCGCCTCGAGGGTGGCGGCCACGTCGTCGATCGCGGTCCATGTGTGAGGGTGGTCGGGGTCGGCGAACACGACTGCGGTCTTCCCGGCCAGAGTCGCCCGGCCGTAGCGGGCGATCAGGCCGCTCTCCGCAGGGACGGAGGGGCCGATGTAATCCGAGGACCGGGCCTCTGCCGTGCGCACCCGCCCCGCTCGGTGCGCGGCCAGGGCGTCCTCCCACATCCGCGCGCGCAGCGCCCCCTTGTGGTCGACGGGATCGAGCGGGGTGTGCCTGGTCATGGGTTCATGCACCACCCCGTAGCCGTAGAGGTTGCTCGCCGTGACGAGCACCGCGCCCGTCTCCTCCGCGGTGCGCAGGAGCGACGCCGCGAGCGGCGGCCACTTCTCTTCCCACACCGGATACGGGCCGGGATTCGCACAGTTGTAGAGCACCGCCGCCCCTGCCGCCTGGGCGCTGAGGGCCGCGCTGTCGGAGGCGTCGACCGCCACCGCGTCGACGCCGGGGGTAGCGGTGCTGCGTCCGGAGCGGGTCGCCAGTCGGATGCGGTGCCCCGTGGCCGCCAGCCGGGCCGCCAGGGCGGAGCCCACCGGCCCGGCACCGACGATGACATGGAGTTCATCAGTGCTGCTCACCGCCACATTGTCCCACGACCGACTCCTCCCGGCGCACGGTCGGGCCACGCCGGCGGGGCCACTACCCCCGTGAGGTGCCCACGAGGCCGTCGATGAGCGCTCCGACGGCCCACCGGCGCCGCTCGTCGGGACTGCCCTGGGTGAAGACGCCGACGGGAAAAGCGGCGAGCGTCGGGTGCCGGCCCGGGTCGGACGTCGCGATCGTCGCCGTGAGGTCGTCGATCTCCTGGCCGGTGCCGGACTCGCGGGCCGCCCACTCCGCGGCGCTGGAACTCGCGTACTGGAGCAGCAGATCCACACCCCAGGCCGCGGACCTCTCGTCGGCGCCCGCCGTGAGGAGCAGCCGGAGCAGCAGCTCGATCAGGTCCAGATAGTGCGGTCCGTCGGGCCACACGAACATCACCGCTCGCGCGAGCTCCCCCCGCTGAGAAAGCAGGTCCACGTAGTCGGCCATCACTCGCTGGAGGCGATCGCGCCACGGTTCGACCCCGTCCCACCGGAGATCCAGATCCGCGAGCAGACGGTCGGCCAGGAGAGCGTGGAGGACGGTGACGTTGCGGACGTAGACATAGAGCGACGCGGGCCCGGTGTCGAGCTCGGCGGCGACCTTGCGGAGTGTGAGCTTGTCGGCGCCGTCCCGCTCCACCACTCGCAGTGCCGCGTCGACGATCCCCTCCCGGGACAACGCGGCCTTCGCCGGCCGGTCTCGCCTGCTCACGGGTACTCGGGGGGTCATGACCCGACGATACCAGTGTCGATCTTGTTCGTGACGAACATGTTCGTTACGATCCTGTTCGTAACTACTCGGACGGGAGACACCATGACCACCACTGCGCCGCCTGCGCCACCACCTCTGACCGCTCGAGCGGTCTGGCTCACCCTGATCGTCGTCCTCCTCGCCGACGCGATGGACCTGATGGACGCGACGATCGCCAACGTCGCCGCGCCGTCGATCGTGCGCGAACTCGGTGTGAGCGAGAGCGTGATCCCGTGGCTCGGGGCCTCCTACGCATTGGCTCTGGGATCGCTACTCGTGGTGGGCGGACGCATCGGGGACAAGTACGGACAACGACGTACGTTCCTCGTCGGGCTCATCGGTTTCATCGTCGGTTCCGCCCTCGCCGGTCTCGCGCCTTCGGCGGCGGTACTCATCACGGCCCGCGTCCTCCAGGGGGTCTTCGGGGCGATGTTGATCCCCCAGGGCATGGCCATCATGGCGGCCACATTTCCCAAGCCGATGCTGCGAAAGGCGTTCGCTGTGTTCGCCCCGATGCTGGGCGTCTTCGCCGTCGCGGGTCCCGTGCTCGGTGGGATCCTCATCGACGCGGACGTGTTCGGCCTCGGATGGCGTCCGATCTTCCTCATCAACGTGGTTCTCGGCGGACTGGCCCTGGTCCTCGCCCTGCGGCACCTCCCGACCGTTCCCGCGCGACCCTCGACCCGGATCGATCTGATCGGCAGCGTGCTGCTGGCCTTCGCTCTCTTCGGCCTGCTCTTCGGACTCGTCACCGGGTCCTCCGACGGGTGGAACGGACTCACGATCGGGAGCACGGTCGTCGGAGTCGGGCTCCTGGGAGCGTTCGGGTGGCGGCAGGCCCGTGCGGACGACCCGCTCCTGCCCCGCAGCCTGCTCGGCAACCGTGGGTTCACCTCGGGGCTCATCGTGGGGTTGTGCGTGTTCGCGAGCTTCAGCGGCCTCATGTACGTCCTGAGCCTGTTCTTCCAACTCGGTCTCGGGTACACGCCTACCCGGACCTCGCTCCACCTGATCCCGCTGACGATCGGCATCATCATCGGGTCGGGCATAGCGAACGCCCTCATCCTGACGCTCGGCAGGCGCCTCGTCCTCCTCGGGATGGTCGCCACGATCCTGGGCACCGGCATCCTGCTGCTGAACGTCGTCACCTCGGGCCTCGACGTGGCCTGGTGGCAGAACATCCTGGCCACCAGCGTCATCGGGATCGCCGCCGGGATCTGCTTCAATTCGGTGTTCAACACCGCCCTCGGCAATCTCCAACCCGAGGAGGCCGGCTCCGCCAGCGGCTCCCTCAGCGCCATACAGCAGATCGCGAACGGGATCGGATCCGCTCTGGTCACCACACTGTTCATCGGTGGCCTCGCACGAGGGACCGAGAGCGCGATGACCACGACGCTGATCGTCATCCTCGCGGTCACCACGCTGTGCCTCCTCGCCGTGCCGCTCCTGCCCCGCCGGGCGATCCACCTCGAGGAATGACGGGAGAGACGTCGGAGTTCCTCCGCTCACGGTCCGGGTATCGTCGGATGGTGCCCTCATCCCCGCAGTCACCGGTGAAACTCACCGCCCGGTCCGCGGTGCTGAGTGTGCTCCTCGGTATGCACCCCGCGGAGGCGACCGCGGCGGCGATCATCGAGGTGGCCGTCCAGCTGGGCTTCAAGGAGTCCGCGATGCGTGTCGCGCTCACCAGGATGGTGGCCGCGGGGGACCTCCACCGGGACAACGGTGTCTACCGCCTCTCGCCCCGCCTGATCGCGCGGCAGCGGCGGCAGGAGGCCGCGCTCTCCCCCTCGTTGAGGCCATGGGACGGGCAGTGGTCCATGCAGGTGGTCACGGTCCCGGCCGACGCGGTGACCCGGGCCGCGACCCGCACCGAACTCACCGAGTCGCGCTACGCGGAGCTGCGCGAGGGCGTCTGGATCCGCCCCGACAACCTCGACGCCCTCTACGCGGGGAGGTCCGAATGCACCGGGCGGTCCGAGGCGCTGTCGTCGCGGACCACGGTCTTCTCGTGCCGGCCGGAAGGCGACGTCGTGGCCCTCACCGAGGACCTCTTCGCCCCGGCGGAGTGGTCCGCCACGGGGAGGGCACTACTCGCCGCCGCAGAACGCGCCGACGACATGTCCGCACGATTCGAGCTCGCGGCCGCCACCGTCCGGCACATCCTCCACGATCCGCTGCTCCCCGCGGAACTGCTCCCCGACGACTGGCCCGGCGAGCGGCTCAGGGAGTCGTATGACCGGTTCCGGGCCGAGTTCGGCGCGTTCGCCACCACGGCGCTCGGCGGCGGCCACTGACCGCCGCCGAACCGGGCTCACGCTGGCGGAGGCGCCGGCGTCCCCGCTGTCTTGGCGTCACCGAAGGGCTCGTCCCTCCGCCGCACCGCCTCCCGGAAGCCCTCGGTCGCGGCCCTCGCCTGGAAGGCGTAACCCTCCGGGGTGTGGCGCGCGATGCCGTCGAAGACCGTGCTGATCATGCCCGAGGTGGCCACCCCCTGCGCGAGGAGCGCACTGTTCAACGCCAGCTTGGCCATCATCAGCTGGTTGACCGGCATCTGGGCGATCCGTCCGACGAGCTCCTCGGTGCGGTCGTCCAGCTCCTCGGGCGGGGGCGCGTCGATCGCGAGCCCCCAGTCGTGCGCCTGCCGCCCCGTGATGAGGTCGCCGGTGAACAGCAGGCGCTTGGCGCGTTGGTCGCCGAGCCGGTGCGCCCACATCCCGGACGCCGGGATGCCCCAGACCCGCGTCGGCGGGTACCCGATCCGGGTGTCGTCGGCACAGATGATCAGGTCGGCGAACAGTGCGATATCGGTACCCCCCGCCACCGCGAATCCGTGCAACTTGGCCACCGTGGGCTTGTTCGCGTGCAGGAGGCTCGAGAAACCCCGGTTGAACCGACTCATCATCGCGTAGTCGACCATGGGATCCCACGTGACGCCCGGGTCGTGGTTGCGGGCCTGGACGCCCGGGTCGAGCACGGATCCTCCGGGGCCCCCCGGGGCACCGTGGGCGTCGGCGGCGTCTCGGGCCATCCCCTCGGCGAAGATCGACAGGTCGTAGCCGCCGCAGAATCCCTTGCCCCGCCCGGACAGGAGGATCACGTGGACCGCCGGGTCGAGGTCGGCGCGCTCGACGGCGGACGCGAGGTCGATCGGGGTGTCGCTCGTGATGGCGTTACCGTGCTCGGGGCGGTCGAAGGTGATCCGTGCGATCGCCCCGGTCACCTCGTAGGTCAGGGTGCGGTAATCGGTGGTCATCTGCCCGTCTCCTCTGTGGCCTGTGCCGGTCCGAAGGAGCCGTGACGTCCGGCGCCGTCGGCGAACCGGGCCGCGCCCGCGACCGCCCCGGCCTGCAGCGACACCACCCCGTGGTCGTACTCGTTCCTGATCGCCGCCTCCTCGTTGAGCCCCTCCTGTTCCAGCAGCGACAGCCGGTCCCGTCGCATGCACTCCTGGGGGAACCGCGAGATCTCGGTGGCCAGTTCGATGGCTGCCGTCAACGCCGTGCCGTCGGGCACGACCCTGTTCACCAACCCGATCTCCAACGCCTCCGCCGCACCGACCGCGCGGCCGGTGAGCACGAGGTCCATCGCGCGGCTCGTGCCGATGAGGCGCGGCAGGCGGACGGTCCCGCCGTCGATGAGGGGCACGCCCCATCGGCGGCAGAAGACCCCCATCACCGCGCTCTCCTCCGCGACCCGGAGATCGGCCCACAGTGCGAGCTCGAGACCACCCGCCACGGCGTGGCCCGACAGTGCGGCGATCACCGGTTTACCCAGTCGGAGCCTCGTCGGCCCCATCGGACCGTCCCCGTCCGCGGCGACCCGATTGCCCTCGTCCCGCGCGATCGCCTTGAGGTCCGCGCCGGCGCAGAAGGTGCCGTGTTCCCCGTGCAGCACGGCGACGGAGGCCTCGGGGTCCGCGTCGAAGGCCCGGAACGCGTCGCCGAGAGCCTGCGCGGTCGGCCGGTCGACGGCGTTGCGGACATCGGGCCGGTTCAGACCGATCACGGTGACCGGACCGTGCGCCGAAACCGTCACTCTCGCATGCTCGACCACGATGCTCACCCGACCTTCGGGGTGACGCGATCGAGGATCGCGGACGTGTCCACCCCGGTCGGCAGCGTGCCGAGGACGTCGCCGTGATCGGCCCCCAGCCTGCTGGCGCAGAAGGCGTCGGCGACCGCCGGGTGTCCGTGGCGGACCAGCAGGTGCCCCTGCAGGATCACCGCCATGTCCCCGATCACCCGGCGCGCGACGTACTGCGCCTCGTCCGGCTGCCCGGTGGCGATCGCCGTCAACGTTCCGCCCAGGCGATCGACGGCGCCGTCCAGTCGGGCGTCCGCCCCGCGGCTGGAGGAGACGGCCCCGAGGAACGCCTCGACCGTCTCCGGCTGCTTGGCCATGGCCCTCAGCACGTCCAGGGCCGCGACGTTGCCCGACCCCTCCCAGACGGACAACAGGGGCGCCTCGCGATAGAGCCGCGGCATCCGGGAGTCCTCCACGTATCCGTTGCCGCCGAGGCACTCCAGGGCCTCCGCCGCGTGGATCGGCCCGCGTTTGCAGACGTAGTACTTGCTGACGGCCAGCCCGATCCGTCGCAGGGCGTCGGCCTCCCGGTCTCCCGCGTCGGCGAGGTCGGTGAGTCCGGCGAGCCAGAGCGCGACCGTCGTGGACGCCTCGGCCTCCACCGCGAGGTCGGCCAGCACGTTGCGCATCAGCGGCTGGTCGATGAGGGCCGCTCCGAAGGCCCGGCGATGCCTCGCGTGGTGGACGGCGTTCGCGACCCCGACCCGCATCCCGGTGGCGGTACCGAGTGTGCAGTCGAGTCGGGTCATGTTGACCATCTCGATGATCGTCGCGACGCCCCGGCCTTCGTCGCCGACGATCCAGCCCGTCGTCTGGTCGTACTCGACCTCGCTGCTGGCGTTCGACCGGTTGCCGAGCTTGTCCTTAAGACGCTGCAGGAGGAAGGGGTTGCGTGAGCCGTCGGGCAGGACACGCGGGACGCAGAAGCACGTGAGCCCACCCGGCGCCTGCGCGAGGACCAGGAAGAGGTCGGACATCGGCGCGGAGGTGAACCACTTGTGCCCGGTGATCGAGTACGTCCCGTCGGCGTTCGGCGTCGCGCGCGTGGTGTTGGCGCGGACATCGGACCCGCCCTGCTTCTCCGTCATCGACATCCCGGCCGTCAGACCCCGCTTGGTGGTGGGCGGCGCCAGAACCGGGTCGTACTCCGGACCCGTCAGCAGCGCTTCGAACGTCGCCGCGAGGTCGGGAGCGCGGCGCAGCGCCGGAACCACCGCGTAGGTCATCGAGATCGGGCACCCGTGCCCGGCGTCCGTCTGGCCCCACACACTCGACTTGGCCGCGCGCACGAGGTGGGGGCTGGGCCGGGGGTCCGCCCACGGGGCGCCGTGCAGACCGAAGCCGACGGCACGACGCATCAGCTCGTGGTAGGCCGGATCGTAGTCGACCTCGTCGATCCGGTTCCCGTACCGGTCGTGGGTCCGGAGGATCGGGGGGTTCGCCTCCGCGCGGTCGCCCCACTCGAGGGCGTCGGCGGACCCGGCGAGCCGACCGATCTCACGCAGCTCGTCCCTCGCGTGGTCCGCCCCGGCGCGGGCCAGGGCCTCCAGGATCACCGGTTGTTCCGACGCGTCGTACCCCACGAGGGGCGGGACCTGATTCGTGACCGTGTGTGTCGCCATCGATGCAGTATTACAGAAGTGCTACGAGTACGTCGATAGTGTAATTCGAGGGGCCGGCCCGCGCGTCGGGAGGTGATCAGCCGACGGCGTCGAGGGCAGCCCGGACGATGCTGTCGGTATCGATGCCGTGATGCCGGTAGACGTCCTCCAGCGCACCGGTCTGGCCGAACGTCGAGACCCCCAGCGCGCGCAGCGGCACGGTGTTGATCGTGGCCAGGAAGGCCAGCGTGTGGGGGTGCCCGTCGAGCACCGTGACCATCGGTGCCGCGCGCTCGGCGGGGAACACCGCGTCGAGGATCCAACTGGGTGCCTCAGACCGTCCGGCCCGGGCCTGAAGCGCGGCGAACAGCAGGCCCGCGCTGGTGACGCAGACGACCTCTGATCCGATATCCAGTGCGGAGAGCCGGTCGGCGGCCGCCAGCGCCTCGCTGACGACCGCTCCCATCGCGACGATGGTGACGTCCGGATCGGCGCAGGCTCTCAGGGTGTAGGCGCCCGCGACCACCTGGGCCCGGCGGCGCTCGCGAGCGGCGGGGTCGTCGGGAACCGAGGCGAGGTGCTGGTCCACCGGCCGCGTCGACAGACGCAGGTAGGCCGATCGCCCGTCGGGCCGACCGAGGTGCGCGAGGCAGTCGAGCAGGATCCACTGCACCTCGACGGAGAACGCGGGTTCGTACGACACACAGCCCGGCTGTTCCACGCCGATGGACGGGGTCGTCACCGATTGGTGGGCCCCGCCTTCCGCGGACAGGCTCACGCCGGAGGGTGTGCCGACGAGAATCGACTGCCCACCTGCGTAGATGCCGAACGACCACGGCTCCAGGGCCCTCTCGACAAAGGGGTCATAGACGACGCCGATGGGCAGTAGCGGTTGACCCCACCGACTCCAGGTCGCGCCGAGCTCGCCGAGCAGTCCGACGAGGTTGGTCTCCGCGATTCCCAGTTCCATGTGCTGCCCGGTGGGTCTCTCACGCCATTTGACGACCGTCTCGGAGTCATCGGCGAACCAGTCGTGACGTTCGGTCGGCGACCAGACCCCCACCTTGTTGAGCCACCCGGCCAGGTTGGTGGTCGAACTGACGTCCGGGCTGACGGTCACCACGCGTGCGGCGACATCCGGGGCGTCGCGCGTGAGGTCCAGGAGCACTCGCCCGAGAGCGGCCTGGGTGGTCGATGTCGACGGCGGTGTACGGCTCAGGTCCCGCGGCACGGCCAGATCGGGGAGCGACGGAGCGGGCTCTCGGCGCAGGTACTGCGCGGTCGCCGCGCACAGCGTGCCCTCGGGTGATCCCGGGTCGAACCTCCGCCACGGGCGATCGACCTCCTCACCGAGTGAGTCGGCCAGGCTCGCGAACTGATCGGCGGTGAGCAGCGAGGAGTGGTTCTGCGGGTGCCCCTGGGTCGGCAGCCCGAAACCTTTGACGGTGTAGGCCAGGATCACCGTGGGGCGTTGGTCGTCGATCCGGGCGTAGGCGTCACGCAGCGCGTCGATGTCATGACCACCGAGGTTGGAGATCGCGCCGAGGAGGGCCGCGTCTGCGAGATCCCCGATCACCGTGGCGATGGCCTCCGCATCGGCCCCCTCGCCCGGCAGCCTGTCCCGGATCTCCTGCGCAGAGCACCGCAGCAGCCTCTGGTACTCGGGGTTCGACATGTCACGCAGTCGTCGTCGCAGCGCGTCGCCACCGGGGCGGGCGAACAGCTCCTCCAGAGTCCGACCGAAATCGACGGTGAGGACCTGCCAGCCCGCGGCGGCGAACATCTGCTCCAGCCGCGGGGCGGCGATGTTGGGCACGACGCGGTCGAGCGACTGCCGGTTCATGTCGACGATCCACACCACCTCGCCGAGTTCGGCCACCGAGGGGTCGAGCACGGCCTCCCACACCGCTCCCTCATCGAGCTCGGCGTCGCCGACGATCGAGTACTGCCGACCGGGGCCGGTGGGGCCGAAGGTGGTGTCCACGTAGCGCCGGGCCATCGCACCCCACAACGGTGCGGTCGCCCCGATTCCCACCGATCCGGTGGAGTAGTCCACGCGGTCCGGGTCCTTCGATCGACTGGGGTAGGGCTGGAGACCGCCGTACTCGCGCAGCGTCGGCATGTACTTCTCGTCGAGGTCGCCGAGAAGGTAGTTGATCGAGTGGAGCACAGGCGAGGCGTGGGGTTTGACCGACACACGGTCGCCGGGGCGGAGCTGCCCGAACCACAGCGACGTCATGATGTGCACCATCGACGCGCACGATGCCTGGTGCCCCCCGACCTTGAGGCCGCTGGGATTGGGGCGGACCCGGTTCGCGTGGTGGATCATCGCCGTGGAGGTCCACAAGACGCGCTTCGCGATCGACTCCAGTGTCGCGCTGTCGGCTCCGGGGGTGGCGGCCTCGGTGGCGGCGTGGGTGGCGGCCCCGGTGGCGGCGTGGGTCATGGCTGGGACTCCTTCTCACGGCGTGACGGGGTCGTCGACGTGCTGAACACCGGCGACCAGCGGGTCCGGAGGAAGGACACCAGGTCCCCCGCGGAGGAGGCGGCCGAGGTCTCGGTGCTCCAGATGATGTGCCCGTCGCAGCGGACCGCGACGGCCCCGCCCCGGTCGAGGCCCAGGAGGGTCTCCGTACGCTCCGGGTCGACGCACCGGGTGCGGATGTCGACCACGTCGACCTCCACGGGTCCGGTCGACCCGCTGCGGAGACGGTCCCGCCAGGACCCCGCATCGGCGGTGATGAGGGTGACCGTCTGCGGGTCGCGGTTGACCAGCTGCAGGATCGACCGACGCCCGTCGGAGGTGTCGATCAGGGACACGTGCGGGAGTCGGCCTCCCGGCACGACGCACGGCGAGTACTCCACGACATCCCCCACGACGTCGTCGTCGGTGCCGGACTGACGACCTCGGTCGTCGGCCGCCACGAGCGGCCCGTCGTAGCAGTACCCGAACTCCAGGCCGGTCGAGACGAAATGCGACAGCTGCAGGGGTATCGCCTCGGCGGCCTTTGCACGCACACGCGACGCCCGCGGGGTCTCCTCGAGAAGAACGGCCGTCCGCGCGAGGCCGCCACGAACGAGATGCTCCGAGAGACGCGCGGCCATCCCCGCCGGCAGCCACCTCAGTGGTGCCCGGCCCATCAACCGGGTGACGTTGTACAGCGCACGGTTCGTCGCACCGAAGTGCCGGGTGACCGCGTCGAGCTGGAAGTGGTTGGACACACTGTGGTGGGCGAAGCGTTCGACCACCGGTCGGCGTTCGAGCTCGTAGGTGTCGAGAAGGGTCTCGCGGGCGCCGTGGGTGAGCACGGCATCGAGCTTCCACGCGAGGTTGTGGGCATCCTGCACGCCGCTGTTGAGTCCGTAGCCCCCGGTGTGGGGGAACCGGTGGGCCGCGTCACCGATCAGGATGACCCTGCCGCGGCGGAAGCTCTCCGCGGTCTGCGAGGTCATGGTCCACGCGCCGGTGGAGACGATGTCGTAGCTGTTGTCCTCGCCCAGGACCGCGGGGAGGGTGTCACGCCAGTACCGGTCCGGGTCGGCGGCGATGGGTTGCCCGGGATGCAGGTAGGTGCCCATCAACACGTAGTGGCGATCGGCGTGCGCGATGAGCACTCCGGCGAACTCCGGTCGGTAGATCCAGGTGAGCAGGGGCCTGTCGTCCGGATGCAGGTCCGGGGACCGGAAGAACGCGCTGGCCATACGGGCCAGGACCGGGCCACGCAGACCGATCCCGAGGCTCTCGCGGATCGGACTGTTCGCGCCGTCGGCACCGATCAGGTACTGCGCGGCGATCCGACCGAGGTCCGTGTCCGCCACCACTCCGTCCTCGACCCGGGTGACGGCGCGCACGCTCACCCCGCGGCGGAACTCGACCAGCGGTTCGGCGTCGAGCCACTTCCAGAGCACGGGCATCAGCAGGTGCTGGCCCACGTGCGAGAGGAGGAAGTCGCTCAGGGAGCGAACCTGCTCCAGCCGTTCCGGATCGGAGAGCAGGTCGATCTCGCCCAGCGGGGGTGCGGAGGTCGACGACATCCACCGGATGACGCTGATCTCGGAGATCGGCGGGGACAGCGCCGCGATCTGTGCGGCGAGGTCGGGGGCGATCTCGCGCCAGATCTCGAGCGAGCGGGCGTTGATGACGTGCGCGGCGGGGTGGGTCAGTGGCTCCTGCCGCCGGTCGAGCACGAGGGAGGAGATGCCGCGCGACGCGAGCAGCAACGCGAGGGTCGCGCCGGAGCTGCCCGCGCCGCAGATCACGACGGGGGCCCGGGTCTCGGGGCTCATAGCGTGCGGAACGTGATGGCGCGCTTGTTGGACCGGGCGGTGGTGCCCGGACGCACTCCCGCCTGTCGGTGCACGAGCTCGGAGGGCGCCGCGCCACCGCGCAGCCGCTCCAGCAGATACCCCGGGTCGATCATGACGCCGATGGGGTTGTCCGCGAACTCCTCGCTGTCGAAGAACGCGGCGGTCTCCTCCGCGGTGGGGAAGTTCTCGACCTGGAACTCGAGGCGGATCCCATCCGGGTCCTCGTAGTACAACGACGTGGTGGGGCCGTGATTGATCGACCACACCGGTTCTATCCCGAGAGATGCGAGGCGCTCGTGGTTGAGGAGCAGCCGTTCGAGCGAGCTGTAGGTGAACGCCAGGTGGTCGACTCCGAGGATCTTGCGGCGGAGCCTGGCCAACGGGAAGAGGAAGCGCACGAGGCCGGGGATCTTGACCAGAGCCAGTCGATGACTCTCGTCGTCCCAGGTGAGGAAGGCGATCTGCTTGTCCTCGTGAACGACCTTCGCGCCCAGAACCGTCCGGTACCACTCGATCATCTCCGTCGCCCGCGGCGTCTTGACCACGTAGTGAGCGAGGATCTCCGGCGCGAGGGGGGTGTTGACCGGCTGCGCGATCGTCATGATGTCTCTCCGTTCGTCGAGTTCTCGGCGATGATGGGGGTGCGTTGCGTGCCCAGGTCGAGAGACCCGTCTCCTGAGCGGATCGAGGCGGTGACGAGGTCGCCCGGTCGCAGGAAAGGGCCGTCCTGGTTGCGTCGGATGAACAACCGCCACATCACGTGTTCGGGAAGAAGAGCGGTGGCCAGACGCCTGATGAGCGGATGAGGTGACTTCGCGGCGGTCCCGTGTGGCGTGCCGGTCAGGACGACGTCTCCGGGCGACAGGTTGCAGAACGTGCTCAGCTCGCTCAGCGTCTCGGCCGGTCGGTACAAGAAGTTCGACGTCGAATCCGACTGCCGGACCTCGTCGTTCACCCTCAACTCCAGATCCAGATCGTCGAGGAGTGGGTACTCGTCCTCGTCGAGGACGAGGAGCTCGGGGCCGAGTGGACAGAATCCGCGGTAGCTCTTGCCCTTGAAGTACTGCCCCTGAGGGAGCTGGACATCGCGGGCCGAGATGTCGTTGCCGATCGTGAGGGCGGCGACATAGCGGGGGAGCTGGTCGTCGGTGAGGGTGACCGGCCGGTCGATGGTCGCGCCGATCACCAGGCCCAGTTCGATCTCGTAGTCGAGCAGCCGCACATGGCGGGGGCGGGTGACGGGGTCGAACGGCCCGGACACCGAGGCGTCGGTCTTGTCGAAGAACAGATTGAACGCGCGGTTGTCGGGATCCATGCCCGACTCGATGGCGTGTTGTCGGTAGTTCGCACCCTGGCAGATCACCCGACACGGCGTGGTCACCGGCGACATCACGGTCACGGCGGACAGCCGGTGGGTCGGGGGTCGACCGAGCCCGTCCCGCCACTCCTCGATTCCCCGCTCCAGCACCTCCCCGGTGGTCGGATAGGCGCCTTCCAGGGCGGTGACCTCGTCACCGTTGACGATGCCCCAGTGCGTCGTCCCCTCGGCGACGTACCGGATCAGCCTGACGGCCATGTTGGCTCCTTCATGTCGAACCCGATGTCGCGGACCCTACCGATTTGGTTGACTGGCAGTCAATGACTATCAGTCAGGAATCTTGCAGGCCAGCCCCCTCTCGTACACTCGGGGACGTGAACAGCGATGCCGGATCGCGCCCCGATGACGCCCCCGGCGCCCCCGGCGCCTCGCCGTCACGAGCCGAACGCAAGGTCGCGACGCGCGGTCGCGTCCTCGAGGCGGCCGCCGAGACGTTCGCCGAACGCGACTACAGCGCGGTCACGGTCTCCGAGATCGCTCGACGGGCAGGCGTCGCGCACGGTCTGGTGTTCCACCACTTCGGGTCGAAACAGGGGTTGTACCGGGCGGTTCTCGACAGGTTCGTGAAGAACATGGACTCGGCGTTCGCCGCGGGCGCCGACACCGACCCCGCCGACGCGATCCGAGCCGGCCTCCGTGCGCACCTGTGCTACGTCGCCGATCACCCGGAACTCGCCCAGCGACTGATCGCCGGGGGGCGCTCACCGGACGCGGACGTACTGGAGGCGTCGCAGACAGGACGCGCCCGAGCGCTCGAGATGCTGGCCGAGCTCGTCGGGGTCGACGCCGACGACGCCACCGTCCAGTTCGTCGGCCGAACGATCATCGCGGCTGCGGACGAAGCCTCGTTGAACTGGGTGCGGACAGGCTGCCGCCTTCCCGTCGACGACCTCGTCGAGTGGCTCGTCGAGGTGGGGTCCGCGGCGATCAGAGGCGCCGCCGTCCTGGACCCGGACCTCGACGTCGATACCGCCCTGGCGGTCGTGCACACCGGCCGGCGGCCGGGAGCCTAGAGCATTCCGCCCGGCGGCACGGGCCGAACGAGCTAGGGTGATAGCCGTCATATCCCGCGCCCATCGGCGCCGTCCGGGAGATGGTCAGTGCCTCGACTCCGCTTCACCCTCCCCCTCCTGACGGCGGCGGTCTCGACAGCCCTGGCCCTGGCCTGCGCTCCGGTGGCATCGGCGACCGACCCCGCCACCCGTCCCGCCCAGCCGATCTCGTATACGGCCGAGGCAGGCGGGATCTACCAACTCGCCAACCCGGGCCGGCCGTGGCCGGGCGTCGACGACTGGTCGTGCCGGCCCTCCCCGGAGCACCCGCGCCCGGTCATCCTCCTGCACGGCACCGGCGCCAACGGCGTCAACAACTGGGGGACCGTCGCGCCGTCCCTCCTGAACGAGGGGTACTGCGTCTTCTCACCCACGTACGGCGCGACACCGCTGTTCCCCGGAATCGGCGGTTCTTCACGGATGTCCGATCACGTCGCCGAGATGACGTCGTATCTCGATGGCGTCCTCGCGGCCACCGGCGCCGAGCAGGCCGACATGGTGGGCCATTCGCAGGGAGTGACCGTGGCGATGCACCTGGCCAAGGTCACCCGCCCGGGCAGGATCGGAACGGTGGTCTCACTGGGCGGATTCGCCGGCGGGACCGCAGAGGCGGGGCTCCCGGGTCTGGCTTCCCTCTCGCCGGTGGTGGACCTGGAGGGCATGGCCGCCGAGTCCTCGCGGGGCCTACCCGACGGGCCCCTTCCCGTACCCTTCCCCGCGATGCTCGACATCAACGAGCACTCGCCGACGGGCCGCCTCCTCTTCGCCGGAGGCAGCCCGTTCGACCGGAGCACCAGGTACACCCTCATCGCCTCCGCTTTCGACGGCCTGGTCCCACCCGCGATGAGCTTCCCCGAGGGTGACCACCCGGGCGTCACCACGCACGTTCTCCAGGACACCTGCCCACGCAACGGAGCCGACCACGCCTCGCTCTACGCCGACCCCCAGACCCTCGACCTGGTGCTCAATGCCCTCGACCCGGCTGCCGCCGTCACCCCGCGGTGTTGGCCCACCACCCCGGTCCTCGGCGCACTCGGGGCGGTTCCGGCCCGCGGAGAGGCCTGACCCGCTCGACAGCTGTGGTGGACCCTCACACGCGCCCGCGCCTCCACGCCCATACCAACGACCCCACCGCGACCAGGACGAGCACCGGGAGCACCCATGCCCCGTCCACTGCCGTGCGAGTTACCCCGCCACGCGCCGTCGCTTCGACTCCCTCTCCGGGTCCGACGCGTACAACCAGGACTCCGCCTCTCCCGGTCGCACGAGCGCCCGGCCCACCAGGATCACCGCGGCCTGCCGAAGGCCCGCGGCCTCGACGGCGTCGGCGATGTCGGCGAGAGTGCCGCGCAGCTCCACTCGGTGCGGGCGGCTCGCGTGGGCCACCACCGCGACCGGGCACTCCGCGCCGTGCGTGGGCACCAGCCGTTCGGCGAGCTCGCGGATCCGGGTGATCGCCAGGTGCAGCACCAGTGTCGCCCCGGTCGCGGCGAAGTTCTCCAGAGATTCAGAAGACGGCATGGCTGTCGACCGGGCCTGGACCCGGGTCAGAACGACGGACTGCACCACCTCGGGAACCGTCAGCTCGACCCCCAGCTCCGCGGCGGCGGCGGCGTAGGCCGGGACGCCGGGCACCACGTCCCAGGGCACGCCGACTGCATCGAGCCGACGGGTCTGCTCGGCCAGGGCCGAGTACAGCGACGGATCACCCGAGCACAGCCGCACCACCTCGAGCCCCTCGGCGTGGGCGGCCACGATCTCCGCGATGATCCCGTCCAGGTCCAGGTGCTGCGTGTCCACCAACCGCGCGTCCGGTCGGCAGTGGTCGAGCACGCCGTCGTCCAGATAGGTGCCCGCGTACAGGCAGACGTCCGCCGCGGCCAGAGCCGCAGCCGCACGCAGGGTGAGCAGGTCGGCGGCGCCGGGGCCGGCGCCCACGAAGTGAACGGTCACGAGCTCTCCCCTGTCTCCCGGCGGTCAGCCACGGCGGCGAACGGCGTGATCGCACACCACTGCACAACGGCCCGCGCGGGTGCCCAGCCGGTGAACGAGCCGATCGAGTCGGCGTGTTCCACGTGGAACCGTACGAGCTCACCGCCGAACTCCGCGCGGGCGTCGACGAGCACCCGCTCCGTCTCGATCGTCACGGCGTGCGCGACCAGTCTGCCGCCGGGACGCAGCGCCTCCCAGCACTGCCGCAGCAGCCCGGGCGCGGTGCCTCCGCCACCCACGAACACCGCATCGGGCTGCGGAAGCCCCTCGAGAGCCTGCGGCGCGCGCCCCCGGACGACCTCCAGCGACGGCACCCCCAGCCGCGCGGCGTTGCGCTCCACGCGCGCGGCCCGCTCGGGATCGGCCTCTACGGACACAGTGCGACAGGACGGGTGCGCGCGCATCCACTCGATTCCCACCGATCCTGCTCCGGCGCCCACGTCCCACAACAGTTCGCCGGCCGACGGTGCGAGCC
>NZ_JADDKI010000701.1:0-1144 GCF_015356725.1 Dietzia sp. SYD-A1 | reverse complement strand
CTGCTGAGGTGCGTGTCCCGGGCTGACCCTGATCGCGGACGGTCCAGACGCTGTCCGGGACGCGGTCCAGTTCGCCCCGCAGGTCCGCGGCCGAGGCGAAGCGCGGTAGCGTGCGGTCTGTCGCGAGCCCGCCCAGTCGCGCGGCGGCGCGGCCGACGCGGGTGGCGAGCACGGCGTTGAGTGGTCCGGACGCCCGCACGGTCCCGCGCAGCCAGAGGGGCAGCAGGCCCAGCGAGTAGTGGGGCAGGGGGCGGATCCGCCGCCGGTAGCGCCTGTGCAGTGCCTCGGACTTGAAGGTGGCCATGTCGACGCCGGTCGGGCAGTCGGAGGAGCACGCCTTGCACGCCAGGCACAGTTCGAGCGAGTCCTCCACGGCCGGGGAGTCGATCGGCAGGGTGCCGCGGACCACCTCCTGGAGGACCCGGGCCCGGCCGCGGGTGGAGTCCTTCTCGTCGCCCGTGGCGCGGAACGACGGACACATCACGCCGCCGGTCGACGAGCGGCAGCGGCCCACTCCGATGCAGGCCTGGACGGGGTGGGCGCCGTCGGCGGCGACGGGGGCGCCGAGGAGGTCGCGGCCACGGAGACCGACGTCGGCCAGTGCGAGGTCGCCGTCGAGGGGACGTGTGGCGGTGAGCCCGCCCGGGGCGAGTATCCCCGCGGGATCCCAGATGCGGGCGAAGCGGGCGAAGGCGTCCAGCATCTCGGGCGAGTACATGACCGGGAGGAGCTCGGAACGTGCCCGGCCGTCGCCGTGTTCCCCGGACAGCGAGCCGCCGTGGCGCACCACGAGGTGGGCGGCGCCGGTGCAGAAGGCGCGCATGACCCGACGGCCCTCCTCGGACCGCAGGTCGAAGCTGATACGGATGTGCATGCACCCGGCCCCGAAGTGCCCGTACATGACGCCGGTGAGCCGATGCTGCGCGAGAAGTTCCCGGAAGTCGGCGAGGTAGTCGGCCAGACGGTCGGGCGCCACGGCCGAGTCCTCCCATCCCGGCCAGGACTCGATGGTCTCCCCGGTCGCGGGGTCGGTCAGTCTCGAGCTCAACCCGGCGCCGTCCTCGCGTACCCGCCACAGATCGGCGCGGGCCACCGGGTCCGTCACGACGAGCGCCTCGACGGCGTGGCCGCCGCCGGTGAGCTC
>NZ_JADDKI010000700.1:0-584 GCF_015356725.1 Dietzia sp. SYD-A1 | reverse complement strand
GCGCTCCACCGCTCCGGCGCCACCCCGCTCCACCTGCTCGGCGGCTCCGTCCGCGGCCTCACCGGCGCGTGCGTGGGCGCGACGGTCCTGCGGGCCCTGGACGCCATCCGGGTGGACATCGCCTTCCTCGGCACCAACGGACTCACCGTCGATCGGGGGCTGACCACCCAGGATCCCGACGAGGCGGCCGTCAAGAGCGCCATGTGCGACGCGGCCCGCCGGGTTGCGGTGCTCGCGGACTCCAGCAAGTTCGGCCACGAGTTCCTCATCTCCTTCGCGGACCTCGACCGGATCGACGTCCTGGTGACGGACTCCCCGCCCACCGGCGCACTCGCCGGCGCCCTCCACGACCGTGGGATCGAGGTCGTCCTGCCGTGATCGTCACCCTCACCATGAACCCGTCGGTGGACCGCTCGGCGGTGCTCGCCACAGCGCTGACCATCGGTGGGGTCAACCGCATCGCCGACTCCCACGACTCGCCCGGAGGCAAGGGGATCAACGTGGCCCGGGTGCTGGCCGCGGGCGGGACCGAGGCCACGGCGGTCTTCCCCGCCCCCGCCCACGACCCGTTCGTCGACATGTGC
>NZ_JADDKI010000699.1:0-817 GCF_015356725.1 Dietzia sp. SYD-A1 | reverse complement strand
GCCCACGCCGGCGCGCTCACTCGTGCTGGCGCAGGCGCTGGGGCTGATGGTCCTCACGGTGTTCGGCTGGTACGCCCTGTCGGGCCTGAGGGCGGCCACCGGATCCACGCTGCTGCCGTTCCGGTTGATCCCGGCGATCACGCTGGCTCTCGCGCTCGCCGGTGTGGTGGGCTCGCTCGCCCTGGCCCGGTGGGCGGTGGCGACGTCGCCCGGGCACTCCCGCGGGCGGGTCGCCGCGGTGGCCGTGGTCGTGGCCGGCCTGGCCGCGGTCCAGATGGTGCAGCACGTCTCCGAGGAGGACTCGGCCTTCGCCGCCGCCGCCCGTGACACCGTCGCCGCGCCCACGCCGGTGATGGAGGCGATCGACGAGATGACCCCCGGGCGGGAGCCCTCCGATCTGGTGGTGCTCACCGCGGTCCCGACCGTCTATGCCTACCGCCCCTACTTCACCTTCCAGGCGCCCGCGCAGGCCTATGCCACCCCGGCCGGCCGGTACACCGAGAGGACGGACGAGATCCGCCGGTGGGCCACCGCCACCTCCCCGCGCGAACTGGCCGACGCGCTGGAGTCCGGACCCTTCCGCGGCCCGGATGTCCTGGTGCTCGCGCGGGAGGGCATCCGGACCTGGGGGTTGCCGGTGGCGATCAACGAGATGCCCCTGGCCCGGAACAACAGCCGGGAGACGATCCGGTTCTCCCCGGCTCAGTTCGCGGATCCGGAGTTGTTCGACGTCCGCGAGGTGGGATCGCGTGTGGTGATCGTGCGACGCTGACCGGCCGGGCCGTGGTTCAGGCGGGCGGCGGCTCAGGCGGGGCGC
>NZ_JADDKI010000698.1:0-879 GCF_015356725.1 Dietzia sp. SYD-A1 | reverse complement strand
CATCGTCCGGCCGTCGGCGCTGGTGACGGTGCCGGCGAGCGCGCTGGTCTCCCTCAGTGTCCCGGTCTTGGCCCGCACCCACCCCGCACCCGCCGCCGACGGCCCGTTGAAGCGGTCCACAAGGGTTCCCGACCCCGCCGCGATGGGCAGGGCGTCCAGCAGGTCCCGCATCTCCCGGGTCGCATCGGGAGCCGCGGCGGTGCGCAGAACGTCCGTGAGGGCGGCCGCCGAGATCCGGTTACCGGCGCTCATGCCCGAACAGTCGTCGAGGCGGACCCCCGACATGTCGAGCCCCCGCTCGGCGAGGGTGTCCACGACGGCTGCGGTCCCGGCCGAGAACCCGGCCGCCTGGTCGGGGTTCCGGTCGAGCGCGACCTCCCGGCAGATCGTCTCCGCCAGCACGTTGTCCGAGTGGACGAGCATCGAACGCACCCGTTCGGTGAGCGGCGCGGACGACACGCGGCCGAACTCCTCCGTCGTCTCCACCGGCTCCTCCGAGACGCTGACCTGCTCGGGATCGACGCCCAGTTCGCGGGCCAGAGCCCTCCCGGCCGCCAGCGTGGGCTCCGGGGTGCGAGGCGAGTACTCGTCCACCGGATCCAGGCGACCCGCGTCGAGCATCCACGCCTGTACGGGGGCGATGTTGCCCCCAGCGATGTCGACCGGGGACCAGCCGGGCCCGAGGCGCGGGCCGGTGTACGGGCCCGGGGCCACCACGATGCGCGCGGGGGTCTGGCCGGCCGTGCGGACGACTCCCGCGGCCTGCGCGATGGTGGCGGCACCCGGGAACAACGGGCCGGGTTCGGCGGAACCGGACATGGTGGGGTCTCCGCCCGGGATCACCACGAGGGTGTCGGGGCGGGTGCCGCGCGCCAGAAC
>NZ_JADDKI010000075.1:0-5393 GCF_015356725.1 Dietzia sp. SYD-A1 | reverse complement strand
CCCCCACCCCCGCGCTTGCTGCGGCGATCAGCAGGATCTGCCCGGGGCTCGGCACCCACGCGCCCGTACCGGCGGCCAGGCCGTGAGCCGCGATACCGAACACCGCACTGACCAATGCCACCACCATGCCGACAGCCGCGGTCACCACGGGTGGGACCTCGGTTCGCACTCGGTCGGCGGGCACGATCCGATTCTAATGGGACCCGGTGGCCCGGCTGGACTCGGTGGCCCGGCTGGACTCGGTGGCGAGCTCGATTCGCGCGCGTTCCTCATCCGCGAGTCCCGCCTCGAGGCGGGCGAGCATGTGGGGACGCATCTCGGGCAGGTCATCGACCCCCAACCAGCGGACGTCTGTGTTCTCGCCATCGGCCGGGCGGGGGTCGCCGTCGAGGTAGGTACAGGCGAAGGTGTGGTCGATGTACTGCGCGCGGTCGCCGTTGGTGTAGGTGACCATCCTGGAGACGCCGATGGACGCGACGCGGTCCACGCGGATGCGGACGTCGGCCTCTTCCCGTGCCTCTCGGACTGCGGTCTCTGCGGGATGTTCGCCCGGATCGACGATGCCGGTCACCGGGGTCCACCAGCCGGTGTCGGCACGTCGAACCAGCAGGACGCGCTCGCCGTGGGGGTCACGGATGACGGCGGTGGCGCCGGCCAGCCAGAGGGGCGCGGTGCCGACGTGGCGACGGAGTTCCAGGACGAAGTCGGGGACGGACATGGCTCTGAGGGTATCCAGGTCCGGAGAATGCAGCGATCCCCGCCGACCGTGTGGTCGGCGGGGATCGGTGGTGTGCTACCCGGACGCTGACTCGGTCAGCGCCGAGGGGTCAGAACGTCAGTTCTGCTCCTCGACGGGCTCGCACTCCTGGCGCTCCATGGAGCCGTTGTCCTTGAGGAACTCGATGGCCTCCGGCGGGAGGTTGCAGACGAGCCCGACATTGACGCGCGGGAGCGGCGGCAGGTTGACGCCACCGGACACGGCCAGGCCGATGCCGATGCCGGCAGCCGCGAGCGAGCCCAGGGCGAGGAGGGTCGCGGGATCAACGGACCCGCCACCCGCCTCGGAGCCCTCGATGATCGAGCCGAGGTTGATCTCACCCGAACCGAGCTCCGAGGAACCGGTGAAGATCTCGGCGAGCGAACCCATGTCGTCCGAACCCGCGTCCGAACCGGTGAAGATCTCGGTCAGCGAGCCGGTGTCGAGCGAGTCGGTGTCCGAACCCGCGTCCGAACCGGTGAAGATGTCGGTCAGCGAGCCGGTGTCGAGCGAGTCGGAGTCCGAACCCGTGCCCAGCGACGCCGGATCAAGCGAATCGGTGCCGAGCGAGTCGGAGTCCGAACCCGTGCCCAGCGACGCGGGATCAAGCGAATCGGAGTCCGAACCCGTGCCCAGCGAATCGGAGACCGACGCGGCGTCAAGCGAACCGAGGTCGGCCGAATCCGAGACCGAGCCCATGTCGAGCGAGCCAACGAG
The DNA here is from genome assembly GCF_015356725.1 of Dietzia sp. SYD-A1. Taxonomy (NCBI): domain Bacteria; kingdom Bacillati; phylum Actinomycetota; class Actinomycetes; order Mycobacteriales; family Dietziaceae; genus Dietzia; species Dietzia sp. SYD-A1. The sequence continues at coordinate 3,919 of NZ_JADDKI010000075.1, read as the reverse complement.
CTCGGTGAGCGAACCGGTGTCGAGCGAGTCGGAGTCCGAACCGGTGCCCAGCGACGCCGGATCAAGCGAATCGGTGCCGAGCGAGTCGGAGTCCGAACCCGTGCCCAGCGACGCCGGATCAAGCGAATCGGTGCCGAGCGAATCGGACACGCCCTCGAGCGAGCCGGTCAGCGGGCCGTCCTCGCCGGCGGAACCGACGAAGAGATCGAGACCGAGGTCGATCGATCCACCGAGGAGCTCGGTCCCGAGCCCCAGGTCGAGAAGCGTGCTGCCCTCCTGCGCGTTGGCGACACCCGGCATGGTGCCGAGCGCGAGTCCGGAGGCCGCGATGACGGCGATCATCCGCTTGGAGTTCTTCATAGGAACTGCCTTCCTGTTCGTTGGTGACAATCCAGCGACCCGGGTTCTCCCCCTCGTCGCCCGGTCCAGCGCTCGGCCAAGGGGCCGCTCACCGTCGGATCGTGTCATCACCCTATCGAGCAATTTTCTGGACTTGTTACAAGAAGTCTCGTTCAGGCACAGCTAATACCCAGCCGGGCGCGGGCGCGAAGTCCGCGCGATTCGGGCAATGAGTGCTGCTAAAGGCCCCATAGCGCCCTACTACCTCGACTTATGTGAACCTTAATAAGTGAATTGAAGCTTATACAGAATCACCGCGCCGCCTGTTTAGTGACGTTGATCACTTTTAACCTTCGATTGCCTGACTCGTCGTCAACACGTCGACGCGCAGGCTCAGACGTGGCTAAATGTGAGGTTGACCTCGCATAAATCCGTCCCCGATCCAGGAGCGATATGACACCCAACAGCAGCGGAGTTCAGTTCCCCGCCGACCCATCCGGAAACCGCTCGTCCGGACGGCTGGCCAAGCAGGTGGTCGCAGACGCGCTCGCCACCGTGGACCCGGCCGCGAGTGAGCGGGTCCACCGGATCAAGGACTGGCGCAAGGGGTACATCCAGCCCTTCACCGAGCTGGTCGGTGTGGGCGTCGCCGATGCGGAGGCCTGGGACGGGGTGGCCCGGGCCGCGCTCGAGTCACTCCAGTCCAGAATGGTGGGCGTTCACGAGGTCGACGGCCAGATGGTCGAGACCCCGATGAAGGACTACCTCGCCGTCGTCGCGTCGCAGTCCACCCCGGGGACCGAGACGGTCCAGGGCACGGCTGCCCCCGCCACAGAGTTGTCCATCCCCTACCGCGGCGAGGAACTGACCGGCGCGGTGCTCCGAACCCGGCTGGACAAGTGGGTGGACGCCGGGGTGATCGAGCCGAGCTGCGCGGACGCTCTCAAGTTGGTCCAGGACAACCCTGAATGGCTCTCGCTGCCGGGCCGAGCGGTGCTCGTGCTCGGCCTGGGGTCCGAGATGGGGCCCGCCGCCCGGCTGCTGAGGTGGGGCGCCGACATCCTGGGCGTCGACCTCCCCTCCAGCCCGGTGTGGGACCGGTTCCGCGAGAGGGCCGCGGAGTTCGCGGGACGGATCCACTTCCCCACCGGCGAGGACGGACGGCCGGGGATCGACCTGCTCACCCAGCTGCCGGAACTCGTCGCGTGGGCCCGGGCGGCCGCGCCGGCCCCGCTCACCGTGGGCAGCTACTTCTACGCGGACGGCGGGACCCACGTGCAGCTCTCCTCCGCGGCCGACGCCCTGGTCGTCGACCTGCTGAAGGACGGGACCGCCGACGCCCTGGCCTACCTGGCCACCCCGATGGACACCTTCGTGGTGCCCGCCGACGTCAGGAAGGCCTCGGACGCGGCACTGAGGGCCCGCAAGGCCACGGACATCAAGAGGATCATCGGCGCCCTGACCGGCCAGAAGGTCTTCCACCGGAACTACGAGAAGGGCAGCGGGCCCGCGGTGCACGACGCCCTCGTGCCCCAGCAGGGTCCCAACTACACGCTGGCCAAGCGGGTGCAGCGGTGGCGCGCCACCACCGCGTTCGCAGACGGGCACACCGTCTCCGTCAACGTGGCCCCCGCCACCGACACCCGCTCGGTCACCAAGAACAAGATCCTCGCGGCTACGTACAAGGGGGCGCACGCGTTCGGCATCGAGATCTTCGAACCGGCCACCTCGTCCGCCCTTCTCGCGGCACTACTGGTCCACGACCTCAACGTCGGTCGACCGGACGTCGGGGTGCAGTGGGAACACGAGTCGCACGGGGCCGCCTCGGGAGGCCTGTGGCGTCAGCCCTACCTGCCCCGTACCGCGCTGCCGGTGGCCGCGCTGCTCGGTACCGTCAAGAGGTAGGAACACGCCACGGGTCGGCCTTCCGGCCCGCGCCCACGGTGCCGACAGTTAGGACCCCGACATGCCGAACCCGTTCTCCAAGAGCTGGAACTACCTCAAGGCCTCGCTCGACAAGAAGGTCGACGACAACGCGGACCCCAAGATCCTCGTCCGCCAGGCCATGGACAACGCCCGCCAGCAGCACAAGGCGGTGACCGACCAGGCGGCCTCGGTGATCGGGAACGCCAAGCAGCTCGAGATCGCGATGAGCACCAAGTCCCGGCAGCTCGACGAGGTGCAGGGTCAGATCCGGCAGACCCTCCAGGTGGCCGAGTCGGCCCGGGCGGAGGGGGACACGGCCCGCGCCGGCCAGTTCGACGCGCAAGCCGAGCAGTTGGCCTCGAGGATGGTCACCCTGGAACAGGATCTGGAGAACACCAAGCAGCTGCACGGGCAGGCGGTCCAGGCCGCCGAGCAGGCCAAGCAGGCGGTCAAGGAGTCCGACCAGCGACTGCGGGAGACGCTCGCACAGGAGGACCAGCTGCTCCTCCAGGCCACGCAGGCCGAGATGCAGCACCGCACCGTCGACTCCGTGTCCTCCCTCGAGGGCGTCGGCGGCGGCAACTCGCCCACCTTCGACGAGATCCGGGCCAAGATCGAGGGCCGCTACACCACGGCACTGGGCAAACAGGAACTCGCGGAGGCCACGGGTGCGCCGTCCACCGCTCAGCTCGACGCCGCCGCGTTCACCCGCGAGTCGGAGGGGAAGAGCAAGCTCGAGCAGATCCGTGCGTCCATGGGCCTGACCGGCGGCGGCACCGCCGTCGAGGGAGCCGGCCCGGGTGACCCGTCGGACCGTCAGCTGACCGAGGGCGCCGGAACCGACGAGAACACGGAGACATCCGGTGCGACGGAAGCCGCGACGCCCACCGGGCAGGCGGGGTCACCCTCTGCCCCCGTCGACGACTCGGGGACCCCGGAGCCGGGGCCCGCGGATCTCGCCGGCCCGACCCTGCCCCGCGACACGAGGGACTGACCCGTTCGCGCTCGCCTGCGGCAGCGACGAGTGCGGAGTGATTCTTTTTCGGTTTCCACGCGGCGGTTCGCGATATTCTGGCGGTCGGCGTCGGGGTGAGCCCGTCCCCGGCGTCGGCCTGATCACCAGGAGACGACATGCCCACACCCACGCCCTCCGGCCGCCTCTCCGATTCGGGAGCGGTCGTGTTCTCCCGCCGCCTGCCCCGGTCCCGTGAGCAGGCGTGGGCCGCCGTCACCGACCCGGCCCGCACTGCCCGGTGGATCGGCCCGTGGTCGGGCGACCCGGCATCCGGCACCGTCCAGCTCACCATGACCGCCGAGGACGGCGATCCGGTGGATGACATGGAGGTGGTCACCTGTGACGCCCCCGGGCTCCTCGTGGTGCGGACCGGGTCAGGTGGGTGGCTGCTCACCGTGAGGATCGAGAGCGACGACGAGGGCGGCGAGGGCGGCGAGGCCGTCATCTCCCTGGAACAGGACATCGCGGACGCCGAGTCCGCCGCGTCCATCGGTCCCGGGTGGGAGTACTACCTGGATCGCCTGGTCGAAGCGGAGGCGGGGAGGGATCCGGATGCCCTGCACTTCGAACCGGACTACTACCCCGGCCTCGCGGAGTACTACCGGGACCTGGTGGGCGGCTGAGCGGCCTGTACCGACT
>NZ_JADDKI010000697.1:0-785 GCF_015356725.1 Dietzia sp. SYD-A1 | reverse complement strand
ACCACCCCCTGCACAGCTGCTCGCTGCAAGTCGTGACGCGGTGGGTCCATCGCGATGAACATCTCGATATCGAGAAAACGAGGCGGGGCCCCGATCACTATCATCGGCTCGGCGGAGAAGACCTCATGGTTCTTATCGACCGCGATGATGTCTTCATGTCGGGTCACTGACCAGAACGGCCCGAACGCACTGTTGGGCTGAAAGTGGACCGGAGCCTCGTTTCGCAGGCGCTCATAGTAGGACTGCCAGCGTCCTTGCCGATAGAGAAAGGGATTACTGAGGTCGATGTCGGCGAGTTCGACGTCCTCGACGGGGGGGATGGGCTTCTCTACGAAGAGCTTCTTCCCATTCGTCCTTGTCACCCAGCGCCGAGTCCTGTCGTACAGATGGGCGCCCCGGATCTGCAGATCCATCGGGATGGCCGACTGAACCTTGTCGCCGATCGTATCGGAAACCTTCACGTGTCTCACCTTGTCTTTCGTCGTTACATCTGGAACGTCGTTACATCTGGAACTCTGGCACCTGGACGGTAAGGCCGTCCCAATCCGCGGACGCGGTCATCTGGCACGACAGTCGGGAGGTCGGCAGCCGTTCGGGGTTCATTGAGAGCATCTCTTCTTCACTTGCTCCCGAGAGGCCCACCACGTCGGACCATTGCGGATCAACGATGACATGACACGTGCCGCACGCGGCTTCGCCTCCGCAATCGGCGTCGATTCCGGGCACCGCGTTGTTGACGGCGATCCGCATGAGTGACTGCCCCTCCTCCAAGGGCACCTCGTGCT
>NZ_JADDKI010000696.1:0-396 GCF_015356725.1 Dietzia sp. SYD-A1 | reverse complement strand
GCGCTTCACCGAGGCCCCGGCGCCGGTGGGCTCGGACGCCCCGGGATACACCGCCCCGGTCGTCGGCGCGCGGGAGCGCGGCTACCTCGCCGCGCTCGAGGCCCGGGGCATCCGGACCGAGGAGCTCTCCGACTCGCTCGTGGCCGCCGGGAACACGATCTGTCGGATCCGGACCACCGGTGGCGCCGCGGGCGAGACCACCACGATCGCTGATGCCGTGGCCGGCCAGATCTCGGTGGGTGGCTACTCGGACCGCGAGGTCGACGAGATCTCCCGGATCGTCGTGGACTCCGCCGCCGGGCAGCTCTGCCCCTGACGCCGCCTCCGCGGTGAGGCGGCCCGGAGGTCGCGCCGCCCGCGGTGCGGTGGGATCCGCGGTGCCGTGAGACCTGACAC
>NZ_JADDKI010000074.1:0-999 GCF_015356725.1 Dietzia sp. SYD-A1 | reverse complement strand
GGTGCAGCCGGGGCCGCGGCGGGCGCCGGGTTGGACAGGTCACGCGGGGTCGGCGCGGAGTTCAGGCCCAGCTTGGCCGAGCAGGCGGGCCACGCTCCCCAACCCTGACCCGCGAGGGTCCTCTCGGCGACGGCGATCTGCTGCTCGCGGGTCGCCTGGTTGGCGGTCGGAGCGTACTGGGTGCCGCCATAGGCCGCCCAGGTGCTCGGCGAGAACTGCAGTCCGCCGTGGTAGCCGTTGCCGGTGTTGATCCCCCAGTTGCCGCCGGCCTCGCACTGGGCGAGACGATCCCAGTCGGAGTCCGGGGCCGCGTTGGCGGCCGGGGCGAGGGCGAGCCCGGCGGCGGAGAACGCGGTGCCCGCGAGGACCACCTTCACCGCCGTCCTGGGTGCGGAGGCGGGGGTGGCAGCGCGGTGGCGTCCGGTGTTCGAGGTCATATACGCGTCAGTCCTTTTCACTCGGTGCCTACGGGGTGAGCTGTCGGGTTCGGACGAGTGCGCCCGGCCGCGGATGGCGGCTTGACCCCAAGGCGACCTGTGGTCGCCGGCCCGGCAAGGGCCCTGATCGGGTCCCCCGTCCCCGCCCGGTTACGGTCACTGTCGCAACGGCCGCAGGGCGGGGTTCGGTGGTGCGTCCGATGCCAACTCGCTGACGAGTCTGACTCGAACAGTAGCGGGTTGATGCCGGATCGTCACCATTCTGAGATAAAACCAGGTCACGCAGAAGGGCGGCTATCAGTGTTATCCGCTCGTTACCTGGAGATTCGCGGACGTGTGGGTTCCGTCACGCCCTGGGCGGCCGGGAGCCGAGGATGGCGTACAGCAGCCCCAGGAGGAACCCGACCGGGGTGAACACCATCGCGCCGACGTAGAGGAACGTGGGGGCGTCCCGGTCCAGCACGAACGGGGTGAGTGCGGCGAGGATCGTGAAGACGACTCCGACGGCGAAGACGGCCAGGGCGGCGACGAACAGCCCGCGACGTCTGGGGCGGGACGGGGT
>NZ_JADDKI010000695.1:0-5364 GCF_015356725.1 Dietzia sp. SYD-A1 | reverse complement strand
ACTCCCGCCCGAGAAGAGCCGGACCACCACCTCCGCGTGAGCCGCCCCCGGATCGTCGTGGTCGGACTCGGGGACACCGGCGTCCTCACCGCGATCGCGCTCCGGACACTCGGCGACGTCGTGGCCATCAGCGCCACGCCGGAGTTCGTCAGCGGTCAGGAGCTGGGTCTGCGGCTAGCCCGGCCGGAGGCGTGGACGCGCGACTATCGCATCGCCTACCGCCGGTTCCGCGGCCTCGACCGGGTGCGGATCGTGCACGGCAGCGCGACCGCCCTCGACACCGAGAACCGTGTCGTGCGCGTGAGCCTCGCCGGCGGCACGGAGGGTGACGGCGCGGCGGGGGACGGCACGGCAGGTGACGGCGCAGCAGGTGAGGGCTCGGTCGCCGAGGTGCCGTACGACATCGCGGTCGTCGCCACCGGGGTAACCAACGGGTTCTGGCGACGCGCCACGGTCCGGGACTCCCGCGGCGTGGACGCCGAGATCCTCCTGCCGCACCAGCGCGTCGCGGGAGCGGCGTCGGTGGCGATCATCGGCGGCGGCGCGGCGGCCGTGAGCTCGGCGGCGCAGGTGGCCGAACGCTGGCCGGGCAAGGCTGTGGACCTCTACTTCCCCGGCGACCGCGCGCTGCCCCACCACCACGCCCGCGTCTGGGACCGGGTGCGCGGGCGGCTGGAAGACATGGGCGTCGGCCTGCACCCCGGTCACCGCGCGGAGTTGCCGGGTGGTGATGACGACGACACCGCGCACCTCACCACCGACCCGGTGCGCTGGTCGACGGGTCAGCCACCGGCCACGGCAGACGTCGTGATCTGGGCCATCGGCCGCGTGAGGCCCAACACCTCGTGGCTGCCCGCGGCCATGCTCGACGACCGCGGCTTCGTCCGCGTCGAGCCGACGCTACAGGTGTCGGGGCACAGCGATGTCTTCGCTGTCGGCGACGTGGCTGCCACCGACTCGCTGCGCACCTCCGCCCGCAACCGAGGCCACATTCTGGTCGCGCGCAACATCCGCGCGCACCTGCGCGGCACGCCACCACGCGACTACCGACCGCCCAGGCGCCGGTGGGGCTCAGTGCTCGGCCCGCTGCGAGACGGACTCATCGTCTTCACCCCACCCGGCCGTGGTGTTCGCGTCCCCGCGCCGGCGGCCGATGTACTGCTCCAACGGCTCATCACGCACCAGGTGATCTACCGCGGGGTGCGCCGGCGGGGGCAGTGAGGGTCTGCCGGTTCCGGTCGCCGTCGGTGAGGGCTGACGACCAGTCTCACGTGGTCTGACCTGCGCGTCCAGCACTACGGTCGCACGTCATTGGCGGCGGCGCTAAGTTCGAAGCATGCCTGAATTCACCGTTCCCGGACTGTCCACCGACGACTCCGCCACCCTCGCCGACACCCTCCAGAAGCGACTCACCGCGTGCAACGACCTGCACCTGACCCTCAAGCACGTGCACTGGAACGTGGTGGGCCCCAACTTCATCGCGGTCCACGAGATGCTCGACCCGCAGGTCGAGCTGGTGCGCGGCTACGCCGACGTGCTGGCGGAGCGCATCGCCACCCTCGGCGGCTCGCCCGTGGGCACGATCGGCGCCAACGCCGACCACCGCTCGTGGGACGACTACTCGCTCGGCCGCGACACCGCGCAGGCGCACCTCGGCGCGCTGGACAAGGTGTACGACGGGATGATCGGCGACCACCGCAAGGCCATCGCCGTGGCCGGTGACGTCGACCCCGTCACCGAGGACATCCTCATCGGCCAGACCGCCGAGCTCGAGAAGTTCCAGTGGTTCATCCGCGCCCACCTGGAGAACGCCTCCGGCGAGCTGCCCACCGCGAACGACGCCACCGAGAAGGGCGCCGCGCGGGACGCCACGGCCTGATCGCACCAGCCTGATCGCGCCAGCCACGACGGGCCGGATTCCCACCAGGGAGTCCGGCCCGTCGTCGTTCGCCGGGACCGCTGTCGACCGCCACGCTCACCCCAGCGGTTCCCATCGGTGGCGCAGGTGACCTGAGGGCGCCCACACTCACTGCGTGCCCAATACCGACCTGATGTTCGCGGTCATCGGCGCGGCCCTGCTCATCGGGTCGTTCCTTCCGCGCCTGCTCCGTGAGCGGGTCCTGTCCGCGCCGATCGTGGTGGTGGGCGTGGGGATGCTGGTCGGGTGGCTGATGCCCACCGAGTCGCAGCTCGTCGACGTGATCGAGCATGCGGAGCTGGCCGAGCGGATGGCCGAGGTCACGGTGATCGTGGCGCTCTTCGGCGTGGGCCTGGCGCTGGACCGCCCGCTGAGCCTGCGCGGGTGGACCACCACGTGGCGGCTGCTGGCGATCGGCATGCCCCTGTCCATCGCGGGGGTCGCGGTGCTGGGGTGGTGGGTGCTGGGGCTGACCCCCGCGGTCGCCGTGCTGCTGGGAGCGGTGCTCGCCCCCACCGACCCGGTCCTGGCCTCCGACGTGCAGGTGGAGGGTCCGAGTTCCGGCGAGGAGGTCGACGACGAGCACGACGAGGCCCGCTTCGCCCTCACCTCCGAGGCCGGGCTCAACGACGCCCTCGCGTTCCCCTTTGTCTACCTCGCCGTCTACCTGGCGACCAAGGGCGATCCCGGCCAGTGGCTCCTGGGCTGGGTGGCGTGGGATCTGGTGGCCAAGACGCTCATCGGCGCGGTGGTGGGTTACCTCCTGGGCCGGTTGATCGGGGCGGCGGTCTACCGGGTGCGGGTGGGTGAGCACCGGCTCGTGGGGTTCGCCGAGCCCGCCGCCGCCGTGGCCACGCTCCTGCTCGCCTACGGCGTCGGCGAGCTGGTGGGCGGCTGGGGATTCCTCGCCGTGTTCTGCGCGGCCCTCGGGGTCCGCGCGTCCGAGCGCGACGACGAGCGGCACGAGCACTTCCACGAGTTCGTGGAGTACACCGAGCACCTGCTCACCCTGCTGGTCCTGCTGGTGATCGGCGCCTCGTTCGTCTCCGACGCACTCCCCCGCCTGGAGTGGACCCACGTGGCGGTGGCGGCCGGCGTCCTGCTGGTGATCCGTCCGCTCACCGCCTGGGTCTCGCTCCTGGGCGACCGTAAGCTCCGCCGCGATGAGCGCATGGTGGTGTCGGTGTTCGGCGTCCGGGGCGTCGGCTCGGTGTTCTACCTCTGCTACGCCATGGGCTACTTCCCCAAGGAGGACGGCTGGACCCTGTGGCCGGCGGTGTCGCTGGTGATCGTGGCCTCCCTGGTACTCCACGGTGCGAGCGCGTCCCAGGTCATGCGTGCGCTGGACAGGCGGCGGGAGCGAGCGGGGGCCAACGAGACGGACAGCGCGGAGCAGCAGGGAGAATAGCCGAATCGGGGGTCAGCGACCACCTTGGTAACCACACCAGCGTTCAGCAGCTCCGTTACCCGACCATGGACCCCTGAGGCTAGTGAGTGCGCAGGGAAGACTCGACACGACCCTGCGAACGCAGTGGACACCGGTCGACAGCCACACGGACAGCAGCGACGAGCACCAGCAATGCCGCCACCCCGAGGATGATCGGCGCGGCCGGGAAGGGCAGTTCCTGGGACAGGACCACCGCGCCCATGAGCAGGACGAAGTACCCGAAGCCCTTCCGAAGGGCCTTCTCCGGCACCACCGAGGTGAGCCGGATCCCGACGAACGACCCGGCCACCGCGGCGGCGGTGACCGCGACCACGAGAGGCCAGTCCAGGCTGACCGTGGTGAGGTAGCCGCCGAGGCCGGCGAAGGACTTCATCGCGATGACCAGCAGCGAGGTGCCCACCGCGGCGGTCATCGGCAGCCCGGCCAGCAGGACGAGGGCCGGGACGACGAGGAAGCCACCGCCCGCGCCGACCAGCCCGGTCGCGGCGCCCACGACGAGTCCGTCGAGGAGGATCCGCCAGAGCGGGTGGTGGTGCGACTGGGTCGACGGGGCCTGACCGTTGCGGTCCCTGCGGCCCCGGATCATCGCGCCGGCGGTGGCGATCATCATGATCGCGAAGGCGACCATGAGAACGGTGCCGGGGATGTAGCCGCCGGCCAGGCCGCCGAGGAACGCGCCCACCATGCCGGCCGCGCCGAAGATCAGGCCCGTCCGCCACCGGACGTTGCCCTTCCGGGCGTGGCCGATGAGGCTGACCAGGGATGTGGCGCCCACGACGAACAGCGAGGTGGCGATGGCCTCCTTGGGGTCGAGTCCGCCGATGTAGGTGAGCAGTGGGACGACGAGGATGGAGCCGCCCCCGCCGAGCAGGCCCAGGGACAGGCCGACCAGGACGGCCAGCGCCACGACGATGATCAGGGTGATCTCCATGTCAGGTGCCTTTCAGCACGACCTGCCCGGGTAGGCGGTGGGTGAACTTCTCGCCGTGCGGGGCCAGGAGGGGCAGCGGCACGTTGCAGGAGCCGCAGATGTGCACCGTGGAGAACTCGGCGGTGGTGAGGCTGGAGAGCATGGGTGAAGCGGTGTCCTTTGACTGTTCGGGGTGCGAGCGGATCAGATCGTCGCGAGGTTGCGTTCGGACCAGCCCGCGAAGCTGCCCTCGAGCTCGACCACGCGGTAGCCGGCGCGGCGGAGGGCGCTGGCCGCGACCGAGTTGCGCACGCCGCTCTGGCAGTACGTGACGATCGGCCCGTCGGTCGGCAGCCGGTCGAGGTTCCACAGGACCCGGCCGCCGCTGAGCTGCTCGGAGCCCGGGATGTGGCCGTCGGCCTGCTCTGTCTTGTTGCGGATGTCCAGGACCATCGCGGCGTCGTACGAGGCCAGCTCGTCGGGTCCGATCATCTCGGGGATCGTCATCGGCAGCCCCTCGAAGGTGGTCGTGTAACCGGTGACCGTGTCGATGCCGACGCGCAGCAGGTGATCCCGCATCGTCTCGGCCGTCTCGGGTCCCTCGGCGAGGACGACGATCGGCGTGTCCTCCTTCTCGGGGTCGTAGACCCAGGCGCCGAAGGAGGCGGCCTTGTCGACGCCGGGGACGTTGAGCGCCCCGGGGACGGTGCCGGCGTGGACCTCGTCCTGGCCGCGGGTGTCGACGACGACGACGTCGTTCGCCTCCAGCGCGTCGGCCAGCTCGGAGATGCCGTACTCGCGCAGGGGGGCCAATGGCCCGAGCACCGCCGGGCCCTCTTTGTTCTGCCGCTTCATCCGACCGAAGTACGCGTGCGCGTCCGGCTGGCCGTCGAGCAGCTCGGAGACGAAGCCCTCCTCGTCGTCGTCGCTGACGTACCCCGCCCACCAGGCGTAGCGACGCTCGTAACCGACGCTGGTCGACGGAAGTGCACCGAGGGCCTTGCCGCAGGCGCTGCCGGAGCCGTGGCCCGGGAAGACCTGGACGTGGTCGGGCAGGGAGACGAACGACTCCTTCAGGCTGCGGAAGAT
>NZ_JADDKI010000694.1:0-2454 GCF_015356725.1 Dietzia sp. SYD-A1 | reverse complement strand
GAAGACCTGGACGTGGTCGGGCAGGGAGACGAACGACTCCTTCAGGCTGCGGAAGACCTGCGTGGCGCCGGCGAAGCGCGTGTCGATCCCGCCCGCGGCCTCATCGAGCAGATCCGGTCGACCGAGATCGCCGGCGAAGACGAAGTCGCCGGTCAGCATGTAGCCGGGGGTATCAGCGAAGGCGCCGTCGGTGACGAGGAAGGACAGGTGCTCCGGGGTGTGGCCCGGGGTGTGCACGGCCTCGACCGTGATGTTGCCCAGCGTGAGCCGGTCCCCGTGGTGCAGCCGCTCGGCCTCGAAACCGTACTGCCAGTCGTCGCCGCCCTCCCCCGAGACGTAGACGGTCGCGCCGGTCGCCTCGGCGAGCTCGCGGGTGCCGGAGAGGTAGTCGGCGTGGATGTGGGTCTCGGTCACCGCGGTGATGGTCATGCCGTGACGGTCGGCCAGGTCGAGGTACTCGCGGATGTCACGACGGGCGTCCACCACCATCGCCTCGTTCCTGGCCTGGCAGCCGATGAAGTACCCGGCCTGGGCGAGGTCCTCGTCGTAGATGCGCTCGAGAAGCATCGAGATCTCCTTGTCGATCGGGGTTCGGGTGGTGCCGCGGGGCGCCGTCAAGGACGACCCGTACATCGGCGTCAGACCAGACCCGAGGCGCGACCCGCGCGGATGTTCTGGCGCACGACCACGACCTCACGACCGGCCGCGGCAAGTACGACACCGGCACGTTCCGCACGGGAGCCGCGCTCGCAGTGCACCCAGACGACGCCCGGCGGTACCTCCTCGAGTCGGTCAGCCAGATGGGCGACCGGCACGTGTAGCGCTTGATCCAGGTGATCGAGTGCGTACTCGTCGTCGTCTCGGACGTCGAGCAGGACGATGCCCGCGGCCGGACTGCCGTCCGCAGCGCGGGGGAGCTCGGTAAACGACGCGGCGACGAGACCGGGGTCGCTCACGCTGCGTCTCCCGTGGTCTCATCGCGGGTGAGCGAGTCCAGCAGAGAGGTTCGCAATTCCCGATAGGCGGCCTCGTCCGGCAGGGTGTCGGGGTCGCGGGGTCGGTCGAAGGGCACGCTGATATCGCGCGTCACGGTGGCGTCCGGGCCATGGTCCATCACCAGGATGCGGTCGCTGAGCGCGATCGCCTCGTCGACGTCGTGGGTCACCATGACCACCGTGCGTCGGTCGGCCTCCCACAGCCGTAGCAGCTCGCGCTGAAGCGAGTGACGGGTCAACGCGTCCAGAGCCCCGAACGGCTCGTCCAGGAGCAACACCTTGGGCTCCAGCGAGAACGCGCGGGCGATGCCGACGCGTTGCTGCATGCCACCCGAGAGCTGCCCAGGTAGTCGGTCCTTAGCGTGGCCCAAGTGGACGAGATCGAGGTAGTGGTCCGTCACCTCGGCGCGAGCCGATGCGCCGAGCGCTGGGCGGGCGCACGAGAGCGCGAACTCAACATTCTCCCGCGCGCTCATCCACGGCAACAGGACGTGCTGTTGGAACACCACCCCGCGGTCGGCGCCGGGCCCGTCGATCGGCCGGCGATCAAGCCACAGGAGACCGTCGGAGGGTTCGACTAGACCGGCGATGATCGAGAGGATCGTGGACTTCCCGCAACCCGATGGGCCGAGGAGGGAGACGAACTGACCGCGACCGATCCGGACGTCTGTGGGGGCGACGATCTGTACCGCGTCCGCCCCATTCCCGAAGGACTTCGAGATTCCTTCCAGATGCAGGAACGACGCATCGTGGCGCGAACCGGCCGATGGGCCGTCGTGGGTGGAGAGAGCAGTGTCAGGCATGGGGTACCACCTTGTGCAGGGCCGACACTGCGCGGTCGAGCGCGAGGCCGACGAGGCCGATGATGAGGATCGCGACACAGATCGCGGGGATGTCGAGCTTGTTCCACATGTTCCAGACGAAGTACCCCATTCCACGTCCGCCGACGAGCATCTCGGCGGCGATGATGACGAGCCACGATGTGGAGAGCGACAGACGCAGGCCGGTGATCATCTGCGGTAGGGCGGACGGCAGCAGGATCGAGCGGATCACCCTCCACCGTCCGGCCTCGACGGTGCGGGCGAGTTGGAGGTGGAGCGGGTTGACGGACCGCACGCCCTCGATGGTGTTGAGCAGGAGCGGCCACAGTGCGCTCATGATGATGACGAAGAGCGCGGTGCGCTCGGCGTCGCGGAGTAGGGCCAGCCCCAAGGGCAACCACGCCAGGGGCGAGACCGGCCGGAGGATCTGGATAATCGGGTCGAGTCCCCAGCGGGCGGATCGCACCGACCCGAGCAGGAAGCCCAGCGGTATCGCGATCACCGCCGCCACGAGGAAGCCCGTGAGCACCCGCTGCAGGCTGGCGAGGAGGTGCCAGAACACACCCACACTGTTGATGCCTTCCCGGTAGAAGGGGTCGGAGAGAATCTCGATTGCCGAGTTGAGCGTGGCCGCCGGG
>NZ_JADDKI010000693.1:0-9514 GCF_015356725.1 Dietzia sp. SYD-A1 | reverse complement strand
GTCGTAGATGCGCTCGAGAAGCATCGAGATCTCCTTGTCGATCGGGGTTCGGGTGGGTGTACCCCGACCATACATACCCCGGGGGGTATCGGCAAGGCGGCGCGACAGCCTTGCTGGGGTGTCCTGCGCCACACCTTCTTGCACGGGCTGTGCAATCGTGCAGCGCTCATGCAAAACTGCGAAGGATCGCTACCAGCACCTACGCACCAGGAGCCAGCGCATGGCGTCATTCCTCTACCGCATCGGGCGGACCGCCTACCTCTTCAGATGGCGGTTCATCGCCGCCTGGGTGCTGGTGATACTCGGCGTCGGCACCGCCGCGGCCACGATGTCCCAGCAGACCAGCACCACCTTCTCGATCCCGGGCCTCGAGTCGATCGAGACCCAGGACGAGATGCAACAGAGGTTCGCCGGGGCGGGTGACCAGCTCGACGCGCCGACGGGGACCATCGTCATCCGCGCACCGGAGGGCAGCACCCTCGTCGATCCGGCGGTCACGGACGACGTCGACGACTTCCTCGGGCAGGTGCGGGAGCTGGGCTTCCTCGCCGACACCGATGCCATCGTCAACCCGGTGATCGCCGCCGAGGGGGTGGCGCAGCAGCTCACCGAGGCCCAGGCCGCCCAGGGGGTCCCGCAGGAACAGATCGACGCCGACATCGCGGCGGTGAGTCCGCTGAGCGCCGACCAGACCACCGGCACCGTCCAGATCCAGTTCGACGCGGACACGACCATGGACATCACCGCCGAGGACCGCGAGGCCTTCGCCGACGTGGTCGCGGCGCACGAGGGTGACCTGACCATCGCCTACTCCGGCAACGCTTTCCAACTCTCGGAGATCAGCGCCATCGGCGAGCTCATCGGCATCGCCGTGGCCGCGGTGATCCTGCTCATCACCTTCGGTTCGGTGATCGCCGCGGGGATGCCGCTGCTCACCGGGGTCATCGGCGTGGGGATCGGCATCGCGGGCATCTTCGCCGCCACGGCCTTCACGGACACGATCAACACCATGACGCCGACGCTGGCGTCCATGATCGGCCTCGCGGTGGGCATCGACTACGCGCTGTTCATCGTCTCCCGCTTCCGCACCGAGCTGGTCAAACACATCGGCGGCAACGATCTCGAGCCCGCGGAACTCGCCGCGAAGCTCAGGAGCATCGACGCGCCCACGCGCGCGCACCTGGCCGGGTTGGCGGTAGGTAAGGCAGGCTCCGCGGTGGTCTTCGCCGGGCTCACCGTCCTGGTCGCCCTCTCGGCCCTGTCCATCATCAACATCCCGTTCCTCACCGCGATGGCGCTGTCCGCAGCCGCGACAGTCGCCATCGCCGTCCTGGTCGCCATCACACTGCTGCCCGCCATTCTCGGCGCCGTCGGGATCCGGCTCTTCGCGGCCCGGGTCAAGGGCGTCAGGGCGCCCGACCCGGAGGACGAGAACCCGACGATGGGACTGACCTGGGTCCGCCGTATCCGCGCCCGTCCCGTCCTCTTCGCCACCGCCGGGATCCTGCTGCTCATCCTGCTGGCGCTGCCCGCCACGCAACTGCGGCTGGCCATGCCGTCGGACGGCACGATGGCCCCTGGTACCCCGAACCGCACGGCGTACGACATGACGGACGAGGCGTTCGGCCCCGGTCGTAACGCGCCCATGATCGCCCTCGTGGACACCCTCCAGGTGCCCGAGGAGGAGCGTCCGTCGGCGTGGGCCACCGCGGCGGCGGACATCCAGGCACTCGACGGTGTGCAGAACGCCCAGATCATCGAGACCAACGAGGCGGGTGACGCAGCCCAGGTCCTCATCACACCGGAGTACGGCGCCACCGACGAGCGGGCCGCGGACGTCCTCGCCGAGATCCGGGCCGGAGCCGCAGACTTCGAGCAGCAGACCGGGGGGACCTACTCCGTCACCGGCGTCAGCCCGATCTACGAGGACATCTCCGAACGACTCACCGAGGTCCTCATCCCGTACATCGCCATCGTGCTGGCCCTCGCGTTCATCCTGCTCATGCTGGTGTTCCGGTCGATCTGGGTGCCGCTGATCGCGGCGCTGGGCTTCAGCCTGTCGGTCGCGGCGACCTTCGGCATCACCGTGGCCATCTGGCAGGAGGGCTGGCTGGGGATCATCTCCGACCCGCAGCCGGTCATCAGCTTCCTGCCGATCATGCTCATCGGCATCGTGTTCGGCCTGGCGATGGACTACCAGGTCTTCCTCGTCACCCGCATGCGCGAGGGGTGGGTGCACGGTAAGACCGCGCACAACGCGGTGTCCAACGGCTTCAAGCACGGGGCCCGCGTCGTCACCGCCGCCGCGCTGATCATGATCAGCGTCTTCGCCGCCTTCATGACGATCGACGAGCAGTTCATCAAGGTGATGGGCTTCGCGCTGGCGATCGCCGTCCTGTTCGACGCCTTCGTGGTGCGCATGACGATCATCCCGGCGGTGATGTTCCTCCTCGGCGAACGGGCCTGGGGTCTGCCGCGGTGGCTGGACAGGATCCTGCCCGCGGTCGACGTGGAGGGATCGGCGCTCGAGGCCGAACAGGGCTCCGCCCGTGAGACCGCCGGGGAGCCGGGGAGCGGAGACGACGACCGTGCCGGCACCGAGGCTGCGGTGGCCGCCGGACGGCACTCCGCCGAGACCGTTGTCGATCAGAGTCCGGGGCCGGGCAGGCACGAGCTGCCCGGTGACGCAGCCGGCGGTGATGCCGGGACGCGGTCCGATGGCTGACCTGCGCGCGCGGAAGAAGGCCGACACCCTCACCCGCCTCTCGGTGGCCGCGGTCGAACTCCTGGTCGCCGAGGGGCTGGACGGGGCGACGGTGTCCGCGATCGCCGAGCGCGCCGGGGTCTCCACCCGCACGTTCCACAACTACTTCGCCCACCGCGAGGACGCGTTCCTGCACTTCCTGCGCGAGCAGGTCGCCGAGTGGGTCCGTCGGGTGGACGGGGCGCCGGCGGGGATGTCGCCGCTCGATGTCCTGCGGTCGATATTCCGGGAGTCCCACGGACGATCGCAGGACGACATCGTCGCGGCGGAGAACCTTCTCGTGGTCGGAGAGCAGGTCATGCTGCTGCTGCGCACCGGGGAGCGGAGCTGCGCCGCCAACGTGCTCGATCCGTTGTACGCGGCCGTGCAGCGCCGGGCCCCGCATCTGAGTCCTTTCCGCGTCCGCGTGATCGTCGACCTGGGCCTCGCGGCGGGCGCGTCGGTCCTCCGGCACCAGCCGCCCGGGGGCGAGCCGGGCGGTGGGGAAGACGAACGGGACACGGTGATGGACGAGGCCTTCGACCTGTTCGAGAAGGGGGCCGGTCACGAGTTCCGGACGACCCCGGGTCAGGCGGTGACCGACTAGCGCGGTGTCCGACCCGGACGACATCCGGCCGCGGACCGGCGGGGCGCCCCGCAGCTGACCACCTCGCCGTCCACGCCCGGCCTGGCCCCGTGTTCGCGCAGCCGCGGGACCAGCCGGCCGAGCGGCGGGTTGTGGTGACCGAGGTGTACGGCCACGACCTCGGTATGGTCCGTGACGGCCTCGACGGACCGCAGCGACCGGACCATCTCGCCGAACCTCCCCAGCCCGAGGTGGGCGTCCGAGATCTCCTCGCGATCGCCCAGGGTCTCCTCGAGGAACACCGCGTCGTATCCCGCCCCCCGGACGGCCGCGAACCACCCGGCGGGCCACGGGCCGGTGTCGGTGGCCCACAACACGCGGGCGCCGTCGGGACCGGTCACGTCGTAGAGCACCGCGTCGCCGTCGTCGAAGACCCGGTGGCCGGCGGGCAGGACGCGCACGTCGTACCCGCCCGCGACGATTCGGTCCCCGGCCACCACCGGAACGAACCGCACCGGGTCCCCGGGGCCGACCCAAGGCCTGCACACCTCGAGTGCGCCGGAGGGGCCGATCACCTCGAGCTCGCCGGTCCCGGCCACCCAGGAGCGGGAGAGCAAGGCCTGGGGACCGAGGTGGTCCGAATGGGCGTGGGTGAGGAGCAGATGAGCCACCCCCGCGAGCGTCCGGCCGTGACGAGACGCGGCGCCCGGTACCTCGGGTCCGCAGTCGATCATCATCTCGTCGTCGATCATCGCGGCGGTCTGCCCGCGCACGTCCTCGCGGCGCAGGGCGTCGAGGCAGGAGTCGCAGCGACAGAACGGGTTGGGCCACCCATCGGCCGCGCCCGTGCCCAGCAACACGATCTCCATCAGGCCCCCGGCTCGCGGAGCGGCAGGACGGCGCGGCCGTCGGGGCGGTCGAGCACCTCGACCCGGGCGTCGTACACCTCGGCCAGTCGCTCGACGGTGAGCACCTCCTCGCCGGTGCCGTCGGCGACCAGGCGGCCATGGTCCACCATGACCACGCGTTCGCCGTAGTGTGCGGCGGAGGTGAGGTCGTGCATGGCAGCCACCACGGTGAGTCCGCTCTCGCGGCGCATCGAGTCCACCAGGTCGAGGACCTGTTGTTGGTGCCCGATGTCGAGAGCGCTCGTCGGCTCGTCCAATAGCAACACGCGGGGCTCCTGGGCCAGGGCCCGCGCCAGGACCACCCGCTGCAGCTCGCCCCCGGACAGCGTGGTGGCGACGCGCGGGGCCAGGTCGTGCAGTGCCAGTCGGTCGATCACGCTCTCCACGATGCTGTGGTCGTGGGGCGTCTCGGTCCCGAAGCGGGGGACGTGGGGAGTGCGGCCCAGCCGGATCAGCTCTCGTGCGCTCACGCCCTCCGGGACCACCGGGCGCTGCGGCATCAGCGCCACCATCCGGGCGACCGGCCGGCGACCGGCTCGTCGCGTCGCCAGACCCATGACCCGCACCTCGCCCCGGGACGGGACGAGCCCCGCCAGGGCGTAGAGCAACGTGGTCTTGCCCGACCCGTTCGGCCCGACCAGGGAGACCCACGACCCGGTCGGCACGGCGAGGTCGATCCCGTGCAGAACCGGCACACCGTCCCGGGCCACCCGCAGGCCGCGGCAGGACAGCGCCGTCGTCGAATCCGGGATGGCGGTCATATGATCCCCCGGCTGCGGCGCAACACGAACAGGAAGAACGGCGCGCCGATCGCGGCGGTGACGACCCCGATCGGCAGCTCGCCCGGGCTCATCGCGGTGCGGGCGACGAGGTCGGCGAGGACCAGGAAGGCGGCCCCCACCAGCAGCGACAGCGGTAGGAGTAAGCGATGGCCGGGGCCGATCACCATGCGGACGGCGTGGGGGATCACGATGCCGACGAATCCGATGAGGCCGCTCACCGACACGACCGCCGCCGTGCCCAGCGTGGCGACGCTGATCAGCACCAGCCTCACCCGGGCCGGGGCGATGCCGAGGGTGGAGGCCTCGACGTCGCCCACGGACATCACGTCGAGAGTGCGCCGGTGAAGGGCGATCACCACGACCGAGACGACCACGTACGGCAGCACTGTCCGCACCTCGGCCCACCCGCTGGTCGTGAGCCGGCCGAGCATCCACGAGTACACCTGCCGCAGGGTCTCGTCGTTGCGCTGCATGAAGAAGGTCTGGACGGCGCTGGCGAACGCGGCGACAGCGACGCCGGCGAGGATGATCACGACCTCGGTCCGCCCGCCGCCGACACCGCGGCCCAGGGCGTAAGTGGCCATCACCGCGATCATGCCGCCGACGAACGCCGCCGGCGGCACCATCGCCGACCCCGCGGCGCCGCCGAGGACGATCGCCAGTGTGGCGCCCAGCCCGGCGCCGCTGGACACCCCCAGGAGGTAGGGGTCGGCGAGCGGGTTGCGGAACACGCCCTGATACGTGGCGCCGGCGATCGCCAGCATCGCGCCGACGATCCCCCCGAGCGCGACCCGGGGGATCCGGATCTCCCACAGGATCACCTGTTGGCGGGGCGTCAGCCCCGAGTCGACGTGCACGAACGGCAGCTGGCCGACCAGCTCGAGCAACACCCCGCGCGGGGTCAACCCGGCCGGCCCCACGAGCGTGCCCGCCAGCAGCGCCAGGAGTAGCACGAGTGTCGCTCCGCCCAGCACCAGGGCGTGGCGGGGCGACCCACGGGTCACGAGGCGGGTTCCCTCTCGGGGACGGTCGCCACGAGGCCGGCCACCTCGCGCATGAAGTCCACCACGCGCGGCCCCCACCGGCTGGCCAGGTCCTCGTCGACCACGAAGACCCGGCCCTGCCTGACCGCGCCGAGCTCGCTCCACCCGGGCCGCTCGGCCACGACCTCCGGCGTGATCCCGCAGCACTGGCCGTCGGCGAGCATCACCAGGTCCGGGTCCGCCTCCAGGATCAGTTCCTCCGACAGCTGCGGGTAGGCGTCGTCACCGGTCGCGATCGAGGTCAGCCCGAGCAGGGAGTACACCTCGCCGATGTAGGTGTCGTCGGTGACGGTGTAGTAGGTGTCGTCGAGTTCGTGGAAGTAGGTCAGCGGGGTCTCACGCTCCGGGACCGACGCCACGATCTCGTCGATCTCGCCCCGCATCCGGGAGACCAGCTCGGCGGCCTCGCCGACGGTCCCGGTGGCGGCGCCGACCTGCTCGATCTGGGTGAAGGTGTCGTCCAGGGTCCGGGCGGCGGGGAGGAGCAGGACCTCGACCCCGGACCGCTCGAGCCCGGACACGATGTCGCCGGTGTCATCCGTGGCCACGACGAGGTCCGGTTGGTACCCGAGGATCGCCTCGAGGTTCGGCGTGTATCCCGACAGGTCGGTGACCGGGGCGTCGGGCGGGAAGTCCGATCGCTCGTCCACCGCGACCACCCGGTCGCCGGCACCCACGGCGTACAGCATCTCGGTGGTGGTGGGGCTGAGCGAGACGATCGCGCCGGGCCCGCCGTCGCCGGGGTCCGTGGCGGCGGTGGTGCCGGAGTCGTCGTCGGCACCGGAACACGCCGAGGCGACCAGGGCCACGACGGTGAGGACGGCGGCGAACAGGGAGCGGGATCCGGGCAGGGCCCGCGCTCGGGACTCGGTCATGGCATCCTCCGGTGGTCGCCCGGACGAGTGCAGCTCGGCTGCGGCGCGGACGCCACGGCACGCAACCGCCCTTCGTGCGAGGTCAGTTCGTACGGTTCCGCGGTCCCGGCCGACCTGGCTCGCCCGCCCGGGGCGGGATCACAGTTGCGCGGACAGCGTCGGACTCACACCGACTTCCGCCGGGTACCACGGGTGTCCGGCAGGGAGCCGGACCCTCCGAGGGTATCCGACCACCGGGTCGACGGCAGGATGGGCCGTGACCGCGCCCGGACACGCCGGGTGTCACGCAGCGGCGGCCACACTGCAGCGGCTACACGGCGGCGGCCACGCACCGACGGGAAGGATCACCAGATGACGACGACAGGTTCAGGCGAGGGGCCTACGGCCGAGGATCCGCGGGCCCGGGGATTCGCGATCCGACGTGAGGTGATGGGCGACGACTTCGTGGACCGCGCGATGGGCCGGGCCGAGGGCACCGCGTCCGAGGCCATCCAGCACGTGGTCACCGAGAACGTGTGGGGCAACATCTGGTCCCGCCCGGGGCTCGGACGGCGGGACCGGAGCCTGCTGAACATCGGCATGCTCGTGGCGTTGCGGGCGAACGCCGAGTTGGCCGGCCACGTCCGTGGAGGGCTGACGAACGGCCTCACCCGCGAGGAGATCACCGAGGCCGTCATCCACGCCTCGGGATACTGCGGCGCGCCGGCGGCCCTCTCGGCCATGAAGACGGTCCAGGAGGTCTTCGACGCGGTGGACGACAGGTAGGGTCGCGTCCAGAAGTGACCCCTGACACCCCCTGATACCCGACACCCCCTGAACAGGAGCCCCTCGCATGCGCAGCACCATGCAGCCGGAACAGCTGAACATCAGCACCATCCTGACGTTCGGCGCGACCGTCCACGCGGACGCGGTCATCACCACCTGGACCGATCAGGGCCCCCGCAAGATCACGTTCGGGGAGCTGGGCCGGCGCGCGGCGCAGCTGGCCAACGCCCTGCGGACGCTGGGGATCGACGCGGATCAGCGCGTCGCGACCTTCCAGTGGAACAACTCCGAGCACATGGAGGCGTACCTGGCCATCCCGTCGATGGGCGCGGTACTCCACCCCCTGAACATCCGGCTGTTCCCCGACCAGCTCGAGTTCGTGGCCAACCACGCCGAGGACAAGGTCGTGATCGTCGACCCCAGTCTGATCCCGCTCCTGCAGCCCCTGCTGCCGCGGTTCTCGACGGTCGAGCACGTGATCGTCACCGGTGGCGGCGCGGCGAACCTCGAGGCCCCGGAGGGCGTGCAGGTGCACGACTACGAGGAGCTGCTGGCCGCACAACCCGCCGAGTTCGAGTGGCCCGAGGTCGACGAGAACTCCGGCGCCGCGATGTGTTACACCTCGGGCACCACGGGTGATCCGAAGGGCGTCGTCTACTCGCACCGGTCCATCTACCTGCACTCGATGCAGGTCTGCATGTCGGACGGGATGGACATCTCGCTCGACGACAACGTGCTGGCGATCGTCCCCATGTTCCACGCGATGTCGTGGGGCCTGCCGTACGCGGCGTTCCTGGTGGGCGCGTCGCTGCTCATGCCCGAGCGCTTCCTCCAGCCGGAGCCGCTGGCCGCGATGATCGCCTCCGAGCGTCCGACGCTGGCCGCCGCCGTCCCCACGATCTGGCAGGCCGTGGACGCCTACTCGGTCGATCACCCCATCGACATGTCGAGCTTCCGCGCCGTCGTGGTGGGCGGCAGCTCCTGCCCGCCCGCGCTGATCCGCAAGTTCAAGGAGAACTACGGGATCGACATCATCCACGCGTGGGGCATGACGGAGACCTCGCCCCTCGGAACCCTGTCGCGGCCGAAGGCGGACCTGCCGGAGGAGACGCAGTTCGAACTGCGCACCACGCAGGGCCGGTTCATCGCGGGGGTCAAGGCGCGGATCGTCGACGACGCCGGTCAGGAAATGCCCTGGGACGGCGAGTCCGTCGGTGAACTCGAGGTGCGTGGACCGTGGATCACGGGCAGCTACTACAAGGTCGACAGCTCGGACTCCTTCGATGACGGCTGGCTCCGCACCGGCGACGTCGGCTACATCCGTCCCGAGGGGTTCCTGCAGCTGACGGACCGAGCCAAGGACATCATCAAGTCCGGCGGCGAGTGGATCTCCTCTGTCGAGGTGGAGAACTACCTCCTCGAGCACCCGGCCGTGGCCGAGGCGGCCGTGATCGGCATCCCCGACCCCAAGTGGGACGAGCGTCCGCTGGCCACCATCGTGGTCAAGGAGGGGGTGGCCGATCCCGACGTCGAGGATCTGCGCTCGCACCTCGAGAGCCGGATGGCCAAGTGGCAGGTGCCGGAGAAGTTCGCGTTCGTCGACGAGATCCCCAAGACCTCCGTCGGCAAGCTCGACAAGAAGCGCATCCGCGTCTCGCACTCCGACGGCGAGCTCACCGTGGTCAACGCGCTGGAGAAGTAGCCCACTCCCGCCGCGTGGTCACACCCGCTCACGTTCTCCCAGGAGACCGTGCCGGAATCTCGATGTTTGTGACCACTCGGCGGTTCGCAAGGGTGGGGGCGGTTCGCGGG
>NZ_JADDKI010000692.1:0-808 GCF_015356725.1 Dietzia sp. SYD-A1 | reverse complement strand
GCTGATGACGGGGTTGGCGACCCTGTTGGTCGGCTCCGCCGGCTCGGACTTCGCCGTGAGGGAGTCCTCCCCGACGGCGGCGCTGCTGTGGACGGCGGCGGTGGCGCTGTTCGGATCGGGGCTGGGCGTCTGGCTCTACTTCCGGCGGGACCTGCGGGAAGTCCTGCCGGTGTGGGTGCGCGGCGGGATCCATCTCGGCGCGGCGTTCGTGGCGGCCGTCTGGGCGATCGCCGCGATCCTCCTGCTGGTCGGACTCCTGGCGGCGTGGGGGCCGGTGGGTTCGGTCCTCGAGATCGGAAAGGATGTCACGGGGACCGCCGCGCTCGCGGCGATCTCCATCTCATACCTGCCCAATGTCGTCATGGCCGCGGCCACCCTCGCGGTCGGCGGGGAGGCCCACCTCGGTGAGGCCTCGTACAGCCTGTTCGCCGTGTCTCGCGGACCGATGCCCGAGGTTCCGCTCGCGGCGGCGTTGCCCACGACGGACCCGCACTG
Source organism: Dietzia sp. SYD-A1 (assembly GCF_015356725.1). NCBI lineage: Bacteria > Bacillati > Actinomycetota > Actinomycetes > Mycobacteriales > Dietziaceae > Dietzia > Dietzia sp. SYD-A1. The sequence goes on along the minus strand of NZ_JADDKI010000692.1, from coordinate 313 downwards.
GGTGGTGCAGGGGCTCCTGCTGGTGACGGTGCTCGTGGCGGCGGGGCTCGCGCGCGCGGTCGCGCACTGGTTCCGCACCACCGCCGACGCGGTCAAGGCCACGTGGCTGGCCGCCGCGATAGTCGCACTGGTGATGGTGGTCAGCCCGGTTGTGGCCGGCGGCGAACTCGGGGTGCTCGGGACGGTGGGCACCGGCTCGTTGATCGCCGCGGGGACCGCGCTCGCGCTCTTCGGCGTGATCGGGTCCGCGACGATCGCGCTGTCCCTCGCGGGCCTGACGCGACGCCGCGAGCGCGCCGAGACCGAACTCGAG
>NZ_JADDKI010000691.1:0-218 GCF_015356725.1 Dietzia sp. SYD-A1 | reverse complement strand
GAGGCCGCCGCCCGCACCGCCTGGCAGGCAGGCCATCCCCGCACCCGCAACCAACTACGCGCCGACGCCCTGTGCGCCCTCGGGGATCCGAACACCGACGACATCTGCACCCCCCTACGCCATACCGACGACTCCGCCACCAGCACTGACACCGCTGGCACAGGCGCCGCCGCCAGCACTGACACCGGCGCCACCGACAGGGCTGCCGACGGTGCCGC
>NZ_JADDKI010000690.1:0-478 GCF_015356725.1 Dietzia sp. SYD-A1 | reverse complement strand
CGGCGACGCCACAGTGCGATTCGAACTGATCGACCCCCAACCCGGAGTGCTCGACCTGCCCGACGCGGTGCTCAAGTACTTCATCACTCCCGCCCTGGCCGAACGGATCCGGCTACGCGACGGAACCTGCCGCCACCCCGGGTGCACGGTCGACGCCCACGACTGCGAGATCGACCACGTCATCGCCTTCGACCACCAGCGTCCCGAACTCGGCGGACCCACCGCCGAATGGAACCTGATCTGCTTGTGCCGCACGCATCACCGCGAGAAGACCTTCGGCCACTGCGCCTACCGGTCCGGACCCCTGGGCGAACTGACCATCATCACCGAAACCGGACACGAACACCGCGCCACCCCACACGGCCCCCTGGCCCAGGCCCGCGACCGGATCCTCGACCACCGATGGCGCCACCACCTCGACCGCCTCATCACCGACGACGGACACCTCACCAACCCACCCGGCGCCCACCGCCCCCAC
>NZ_JADDKI010000689.1:0-258 GCF_015356725.1 Dietzia sp. SYD-A1 | reverse complement strand
CTAGTGTCGCGCGTGTGAAGTAGTTTTACGGTTGGGTTTGTGAAATCATGGGGCATGGCGAATCGACCTGCCCCGGCATTGATGTTGCGTCCCGGCGATCGCGAGGAGCTCGAGAGGATGACCCGTTCGCAGTCGATGTCGGCGGGGATGGTGCAGCGGGCGCGGATCGTGTTGCTGGCCACGGAGGGTCGGCGCAATGCTGAGATCGCGGAGCTGGCTGGAGCGTCGCGTCCGAAGGTGAATCTGTGGCGATCCAGG
>NZ_JADDKI010000688.1:0-1957 GCF_015356725.1 Dietzia sp. SYD-A1 | reverse complement strand
AGGTTTTTAAGGCACATTCACGGCGCCAGGCGGGCCGCCGCGGGAGCCCTCGTCCACCCCGCTGGGGCCGCGGGTTTCAGGCGCAGCATGACGTCGGCATCTGGTTTCGGAAGAGGCCGGCCACGATGCGCAGGCTTTCGCTCATGGTCAGGTACGGCGCCCAGGTGTCGGCCAGATCGTCGACGGTCATGCCGCTTTTGATGGCGTAGGTGGCCGCCAGCATGATCTCCCCGGCCCCGTCCGCCAGAGCGTGCACGCCCAGAACCTTGCCGCTCACGGCGTCGGCGACGAGCTTCACCGCCCCGCGGGTGTCGTGCTGGACGAGCGCCCGGGGGACATCGGACAGGTCCAGGACGCGGCAGTCGCACGCGTGCCCTCGGGTGAGGGCCTCGTCCTCGGTCAACCCCGCCGAGGCCAGCTGGGGCCGGGTGAACACGACCGCAGGAAAGCCGGCGTAGTCGACCCGAGCTGCCGGCGGGTACCTGTCCTCGGTCAGGGCGTTGAGCGCGGCGGCCCGACCGCCGGCGGCGGCGGCGTAGACGTACTGGGGAGCCCCCGAGACGTCACCGGCGGCCCAGACGCGCGGGTTGGAGGTGCGCTGGGTCTGGTCGACCACGACGAAGCCGCGCTCGTCCACGTCCACACCGGCAGCGGCCAGGTTCAGGCCGTCGGTGCGGGGCAGGCGTCCGGTGGCCACCAGGACCTGCGCGCCGCGCACCTGTTCGCCCGAGTCCGTGGTCACCACCACCTCTCCTGCGGGGCCTGGTTCGCGGGCCACAGTGGTCGCGCGCTCTTCGACCACGGTGATGCCGTCGTCGGTGAAGACTTCCCGAAGTCTCTGGGCCAGCTCCGGCTCGGCGTGCGGCGCCAGACGCCCGACCACAGAGACCCGGGTGCCGAGGTGAGCGAACAGCTGGGCCTGCTCCATCCCGACGTACCCGCCACCGATAACGACCAGGGACTCAGGCAGCTCGGTCAGCTGCATCGCGGTGGTGGACGTCAGCCGGTCCACAGAGTCGAGACCGACCACCTCCGGGATGGCGGGGGTGGCACCGGTGGCGACCAGATAGGCCCGGGCCCGCAGCGCCTGGCCGTCGACGGCCAGGGTGTCCCCGTCCAGGAAGCTGGCCTGGCCTGGGCGGACCTGGAAGCCGTAGGCAGCGGCCACATCGGCGTACTTCGCATCACGCAGGCGCTCGATGAGTGCGTCCTTCTGGGCCACCAGATCGCCGAGGTTCACCGGTGCGGCTGACGTTGGGGCACCTTTGAAGGGATTGGTGAGCGCGGCGTGCCGGGCCCCGGCGGCCGCCAGGAGCGTCTTGGACGGCACGCAGCCGATGTTCACGCACGTCCCGCCCAGAACACCGCGCTCAACCAGCACGACGCTCTTACCGGCCTGGCTGGCCGCGATGGCGGCGGACATCGCCGCGCCTCCTGAGCCGATCACGGCCAGATCGACGTCGTAGTCCACACCCATTTGCCCACCTTCCTTCGCGTGACCCCTCTTCAGCGTCCATAGTGGACGTTCCAGCGCAGGGGAAGGTCAAGGCGAACATGGACGAGAGCCGAGAAAGGGGCCACTGTGCGCATCGGTGAGTTGGCCGTGGCCAGCGGCACCACAACCAAGACGCTGCGCTTCTACGAAGAAGCCGGCCTACTACCTGCGCCTGAGCGCACCGCCAACGGATACCGCGACTACACCCCTGCGGCCCTGGCGCGCCTGGACTTCGTTCGCCGCGGCCGCACCGCTGGGCTCACCCTGGCCCAGATTCGCGAGATCCTCGACATCCGCGACGCCGGAGTCGCACCCTGCCAGCACGTGCACGCCCTGCTCGAAGCCCACCTGGGCGACCTGGACCGCCAAATCGCCGACCTGCAAGCACTGCGACACACCGTCGCGCACCTTCACCACAGTGCCACCACCAGCGACCCCACCAAATGCGACACCACGACCGTC
>NZ_JADDKI010000687.1:0-913 GCF_015356725.1 Dietzia sp. SYD-A1 | reverse complement strand
CTAGTGGTCCGCATTTGAAGTGTTGTTACGGTTGGCTTTCGCGAGGACTTCCTCGGCGGTTTTCGTCCAGACGAACGGGTGTGAGCGGTTGTTCCAGCCGTCGATGAAGGCCCGAATCTTGGCGTTGAGGTCCTTGACGGATGTGAAGACCCCTCGGCGAATGGCCTGGCGTTCGACGATCCCGAACCAGACCTCCACCAGGTTCATCCACGAGGCGTGAGTCGGGGTGAAGTGCACCTTGAAGCGGGGATTGTCAGCCAGCCAGGCCTTGACGTTCGCGTGCTTGTGGGCGGCGTAATTGTCCATCACCAGGTGCAACTCGACCGGCTTTCCCTCGGCGTCAACGGCGTCGCGGTAGGCCCGCTCAATCTGCTTGAGGAACGCCAGGAACTCCTGGTTTCGGTGCCGTGGCTTGAGGGCGGCGGTGACCTGCCCGGTAGCGATATCCAGCGCCGCGAACAAGGTGGTGGTGCCGTGCCGGACGTAGTCGTGGCTGCGCCGCTCGATCAGTCCCGGCTGCATGGGCAAGATCGGCTGCGTCCGATCCAGCGCCTGGATCTGAGATTTCTCGTCCACGCACAGCACGATCGCGTTCTCCGGGGGCGCCAGGTACAGACCGCAGATGTCGGTGACCTTGCCGACCAGCTCGGGATCGGTAGAGAACCGGAACGACTCGGCCCGCCACGGCTTGATCCCATAGGCTCGCCACGCCGTGACCACCGTCGAGGCCGAGACCTTCAACCGCGCCGCCAGCAACCGCGACGACCAGTGGGTCACGCCCAAACTCTTCGGCGGCGGCATCAACGTCGCCGTCACGATCGCCGCGTGATCAATCGTGCGCGGCCGGCCAGAACGTTTCTCATCGACCAGGCCCGCGATGCCCTTGTCCTCATACCTGGATCGCCACAGATTC
>NZ_JADDKI010000073.1:0-708 GCF_015356725.1 Dietzia sp. SYD-A1 | reverse complement strand
GGCGGGGACCGGGCCGTCGAGACCGGCGCCGAGCTGATCATCTTCCTGGACGTCGACTGCATGCCCGGCCCGGACCTGGGCTCCCGGTACGCGGACCTCCCGCCCGGCACAGTGGGGATGGGGCCGGTCACGTATCTGCCCGAGTCGCTGGGTGCTCCGGACCCCGCCGAGCTCGCGGGCCTCACCGACCCGCACCCGGCGCGACCGTTCCCCGAGCACGGCCTGCGGAGACTCGAGGCGAGCGAGTTCGGGATGTTCTGGTCACTGTCCTTCGCCCTGCACGCGGATCTCTGGACACGGCTCCGCCGGGAGTTCGGGGGGTTCGACGAGCACTACTCGGGGTACGGCGCGGAGGACACCGACTTCGGTCGCCGACTGCTGCACCGGAGGGTCCCGGTGGTGCTCGTGGCGGGCGCGCACGCCTATCACCGGTGGCATCCGGTGTCGTCCCCGCCGGTGGAACACCTCCAGGACCTGCTACGCAATGGAGCCCACTACGCCGAACGCTGGGGTGAGTGGCCGGCCCCGGGGTGGTTCGAGGAGTTCGAGCGGAGGGGACTGGTCCGGCGCGACGGTGACGGGTGGGTCGCGGTTCCCGCATACCGGAACTCCGAGGGTCGCCGCCCGGGGACCGGGGGCTGACCCCGACGAGACGAGCGTTCCGAACGCCTCGCCCGACAGGCGGGTGTGCGGAACGCTCGTGTCGAC
>NZ_JADDKI010000686.1:0-603 GCF_015356725.1 Dietzia sp. SYD-A1 | reverse complement strand
CCGTGGGACGTGCCCAACGGCTGGCGGGTCGGCGGGCGCGCCGAGGTGTGGACCCGGCTGGACTCCGGCCCGGGTTCGGACGCCGTCACCGTCGGCCTCAGGGGAACTCCCGACGACGCCGAGGTGACCATCACCGATGCCACGATCGGCTCGACGGCCGAGCCCGAGGTCTCCTCGCGGCACCGGGCCAGGGTCGCCCGGGACGGCGGGTCGCTGCGACTGACCGTCGACGACACCCAGCAGCGCTGGACCGTCGTCCGCTCCGCTGACCCCAAGGCGGCGGACACCTTCTGGGTGGCCGGCGACGGTGGCACCTGGGACCTGCGGCTGCTCCCGTTGATCGACTCCCGGATCCACGACGCCGGATTGTCGGACGGTCAGATCCTCAGCCCCATGCCCGGATCGGTCATCGCGTGTTTCGTCGCCGACGGCGACGAGGTGACCGCGGGCCAGAACGTCCTGGCCGTCGAGGCCATGAAGATGGAACACGCGCTGTCGGCGCCGATCGACGGAGTGGTCCGGCTGAACGTCACCACCGGCGAGCAGGTGCCCGCCGACCACCTGCTCGCGACGGTCGAACCAAGCACCGTCGAGCCCCACCCC
>NZ_JADDKI010000685.1:0-538 GCF_015356725.1 Dietzia sp. SYD-A1 | reverse complement strand
ACGAGGTGTGGCACGCGCGCTACGTCATCAACGCCACGGGGACGTGGACGCGGCCCTTCTGGCCGTACTACCCCGGGCAGGAGAGCTTCCGCGGGCGCCAGCTCCACGTCCATGACTACGTCCGCGCGGAGGAGTTCGCCGGTCAGCGCGTGGTGATCGTGGGCTCGGGGATCTCGGCCACCCAACTGCTCGAGGAGATCTCGCGCGGGGCCGACACCCTGTGGGTGACCCGGCGGGAGATCGAGTGGGCCACGGGCCCGCCTCCGGAGAACTTCTCGGCCGCCATCTCGGCGGTCGCCGAGCGCACGGCCATGGGGTTGCCGCCCGAGAGCGTGATCCGGGTGACCGGCATGTACCGCACCCCGTGGATCGATCGGGCGGAGGCCCGCGGGGCGCTGGTGCGGCACCCGATGTTCACCCGGATCGAGCCCGACGGGGTGCGGATGCCGGACGGCCGGCTGGAGCCCGCCGACGCGATCCTCTGGGCCACGGGGTTCCGGCCCGCGGTCGCCCACCTCGCGCCACTCGGCCTCCGGAC
>NZ_JADDKI010000684.1:0-1578 GCF_015356725.1 Dietzia sp. SYD-A1 | reverse complement strand
GGCCCCGACGCCTCCCCCGGACGCCGGGACGACGCGCGATCGCGACCGTCGCCCCGGCGATCCGGCGAGCCCCGTCGATCAGAAGGGCGTGGTGGGCGAGCCATGAGCCCTCCTCTCGACTACCTAGCTGACCGGACTGGCCTCGTGGGACTGTGCGTGCTGTGCCCGAGTGGCGTCGCTGCCTGGATCAGGCGGAGAAGCGCGGGAAGGCGCCGGCGCCGGCGTACCGGGCGGCGTCCCCGAGCATCTCCTCGATGCGCAGGAGCTGGTTGTACTTGGCCACGCGCTCCGAGCGGGCCGGGGCGCCGGTCTTGATCTGGCCGCAGTTGCAGGCCACCGCGAGGTCGGCGATGGTCGTGTCCTCGGTCTCACCCGAGCGGTGCGACATCATGGTGGCGTAGCGGTTGCGGTGCGCCAGCTCGACGGCGTCCAGCGTCTCGGTGAGCGTGCCGATCTGGTTGACCTTGACCAGCAGCGCGTTGGCCGCGCCCTGCTCGATGCCGTCGCGCAGGCGCTCGGGGTTGGTGACGAAGAGGTCGTCGCCCACGATCTGGACCTTGCTGCCGATCATCTCGGTGAGGGTCTTCCAGCCCTCCCAGTCGTCCTCGTCGAGCGGGTCCTCGATGGAGACCAAGGAGTAGTTGGCCACCAGGTCGGCGTAGACGTCGGCCATCTCGGCGGCGGAGAGCTGCTTGCCCTCGAAGTGGTACTTGCCGTCCTTGTAGAACTCGGTGGCGGCCACGTCCAGCGCGAGCGCCACATCGGTGCCGAGGGTGTAGCCGGCCTTCTCGATGGCCTCGACGATGAGGTCGAGCGCCGCCTTGGTGGAGTCGACCGACGGGGCGAAGCCGCCCTCGTCGCCCAGGCCCGTCGACAGGCCCTTGTCCTTGAGCACGGACTTGAGGTGGTGGTACACCTCGGCGCCCATGCGCAGGGCCTCGCGGAAGGTGGGCGCACCGATCGGGGCGATCATGAACTCCTGCACGTCGACGCCCGAGTCGGCGTGGGCGCCGCCGTTGAGGATGTTCATCATGGGCACCGGCAGGACGTGGGCGTTGGCGCCGCCGACGAAGCGGTAGAGCTCGAGGTTCGCCGAATCGGCCGCGGCACGGGCCACGGCGAGCGAGACGCCGAGGATGGCGTTGGCGCCGACCGTGGACTTGTTGGGGGTGCCGTCGGCGTCGAGGAGGGCCTCGTCGACTTGACGCTGCTCCTCGGCGGGGATGCCGATCACTGCGGGGGCCAGCACGTCCAGGACGGCGTCGACGGCCTTGGTCACGCCCTTGCCCATGTAGCGCTCGTCGGAGTCGCGCAGCTCCACGGCCTCGTGGGCGCCGGTCGACGCGCCCGAGGGGACGGCCGCCCGTGCGAACGAGCCGTCGTCCAGAAGCACCTCCACCTCGACGGTGGGGTTGCCTCGCGAATCGAGGATCTCCCGGGCTCCGACCTGCTCGATAAGCGCCATCTGTGCTCCTTGGGGAAGTTCGTGGATCGTCTCTGGGCCGGCACCGCGATGGGTGGCTGCAGTACCGGGGGCCATTGTTCCACGTCGCCCGGCAGGGTGGGTCGAGGCTGGGC
>NZ_JADDKI010000683.1:0-900 GCF_015356725.1 Dietzia sp. SYD-A1 | reverse complement strand
GTGCCTCACCGCATCACCGGCGAACCCCAGTTACGCACTCCGGATCCGGAAGGGCCGGTTTGATCGAGGCACAGGACGAGGCGGTGGCGGCCGCGCTGGGGAAGGCGGCGCAGGAGCCGGCAGGTTTGCAGAGTCTGGGATTGATGGGCTCGATCGGGGCGACCCTCACGATGTTGGACGCCGCCGAAGGGCTCGGTGTGCCGCGCGGGTATGACCGCGTGGGTCCCGAGGAGGTGTCCGGAGCCCCACTGGAGAGGCTGGTGTCCGGGGCTCAGGCTCTGGACCCGTCCCAGTTCCACGACGTCCGGGATCGGGTCAGCACCGTCGCGACACGCCTCCGCACAGCGGCGGCTGACCTGCGACGCGGTTTGGGCGACGCGCTGGGCAGCCAATGGCAGGGTGAGTTCGCCAGCCAGGCCAGCACCTCGGTGGGATCGTTCACCGAATCGGTCGACAGACTGGCCACGGTCCTCGAAGTAGTGGCCACCAAGGCGAGCACCGCCGAGGACGGCTTCATCACCACCAAGGCCAGAATCGGGGAGGAGTCCGCGTCGCTCCAGGCCGCCCAGCTCAACACCCCGGGATACGACGGCGTCCACGGCCCGCCGACCGCTCACACCGCCGCCGTCATGGCGGCAGCCCAGGCCGCCGCGGAAGAGCAGGCACGAGCGACGGTCAACACCGTCTACAGCCCCGCCGTGATGGACGCCAACCTCGCCGACCTGGACATCCCCAGCCCGTACCGGGTGGTCTCGACATCGGCGTTGGGTGGCGCGAACGGTGTCGATCTGCTGTCGGCGTGGAATGTGGACGGAGTGATTCGGCCCTCCGGCCCGGCGGCGCCTACTGCCGCCGCGCTCGCCGCCGCCGGGGGAGGGGGGAGTCCGGGAGGGCTCGTCG
>NZ_JADDKI010000682.1:0-527 GCF_015356725.1 Dietzia sp. SYD-A1 | reverse complement strand
AGAACGCCGCCGCTCATCGAGTTGCGGGTCGTGTCGTTGCCCCCGACGATCAACAGTACGAGATTGCCCATGAACTCCATCGGACGGTCGATCAGGTCCTTGGTGTTCTCGTTGCTCTGCAACATGGTGATCAGATCGAAGCCGGGTTCCTCCCCGGCTTCTGTCCGGGCCTTCTTGTCGTACCACAGAGAACTCAGACCGCTCGCCATGTCGCGCATCCCGTCGAACGTCTCGTCGAGGTCCGCGGGACCACCGTTGGCCTCCTCGAACGACGTCGCCATATCTGACCAGTACACGAGTTTGCGACGTTCCTCGTAAGGGAAGTCCAAGAGCGTCGCGAGCATCCGAGCTGTCAATTCGATCGAGACGGTCTGCACCCAATCGAAAGGCTGATTCACCGGCAAGCCGTCGAGCACCTCGCGAACCCGAGACCGAATGAGCGTCTCCATCTCACGCAGGTTCTTCGGCGCGACCACCCCCTGCACAGCTGCTCGCTGCAAGTCGTGACGCGGTGGGTCCATCGCGAT
>NZ_JADDKI010000681.1:0-2560 GCF_015356725.1 Dietzia sp. SYD-A1 | reverse complement strand
GCTCCGCACCCCCGGCCAGGGCGGCGGCCTCACGTTGGACAAGCGCGCGGAACAGCGCGGCCACCAACGCCGTCGCGTCGGCGGAGGGGCAGGCGTCGCACACCAGGATCTCCACCGAGCGCCCGTCCGCGCCCGGCTGGATCCCGAAGCCCACCATCGAGCGATCGTTGATGACCCCGCTGCCGACGAGGTCGTCGACGAGTGCGTGATACTCCTGAGCCGAGCACACGCCCGCCACCGGCGCGGTGGTCGGCCACTGGGAGGCGGAGACCGAGCGACAGCTGGCGTACCCGGAATCCGACCCGTCGCGGAGGTAGGGCGAGCTCGCGGTGAGTGCGAGGAACACGGGCAGGTGCGGAGCGATCCGGCACGCCAGGGCGACCGCCTCGTCGGCATCCACGGCGTCCACTCTGACGCGGCTGCCACAGTAGATCTGACCCCGGGCCAGGAATTCGTAGTCCGCCAGGAGTCGACGCATCTGCGGGCTCTCGTCCACCAGCGCCGACCCAGGGGGCACGAGCGGGACCGCACCCGCGGCCGCGACGGTGAGGCCGCGGGGCTCACCCACCCGGCGCAGCCCCTCGCGTACCGCGAGGAGCCCCGATCGCAGGTCGGATGCGGTGTGAGCCGGACGGGTGCGCGTCCGGATCACGCAGTTCCGTACCTCCTCGGCGACCATGTCACCGGGGCGGTGGGCCAGTAGTTCCGACGCCCTGGGCGCCAGTTCCCGACTCTCCGTGTCGAGGACCTGGAGGTCCTCCTCGATCACCGCAGACCTGAACTCGGCTTCCATGAAGGAAATGTAGTGCTCTCAGGGGGCTGCGCACACCCGGTCGGGGATGTGGGATCGGTCTCAGCGGGCCTTCCAGACGGGGTCCCGCTTCTCCGCGAACGCCCTCGGGCCCTCCGCGGCGTCCTCCGATGTCATGACGGTGATCATCTCCCTGTCACTGACCTTCCACCGCTCCTCCTCGTCCGGCCGGGCCCCGTCGGTGATCCCCAGCGCGATGCGCTTACTCGCCTGCACGGCCAGCGGGGCGTTGGCGGCGATCACCCCGGCCAGTCCGAGGGCCGCGTCGATCAGGTCCCCGGCGGGGACCACGCGGTTGATCAGGTGCAGCTCGAGAGCCCGTGCGGCCGTGACCGGTTCACCGGTGAGAATCATCTCCATGGCCACCCGGTGAGGGACCTGGGCCGGCAACCGGAACGCGCCGCCCGCCGCCGCGACGAGCCCCCGCCTGACCTCGGGCAGGCCGAAGACCGCGTGGTCGGCCGCCACCACGAGATCGCACGCCAGCGCGATCTCGCACCCCCCGCCCAGCGCGGTGCCGTTGACCGCGGCGATCACCGGCACCGAGACGGGGTGCTGCATCATGCCCGCGAACCCCCACTGGCGGTTCTCCGCGGGGAAGATGTCCTCTCCCCGCGAGAGGGCCTTGAGATCCGCTCCCGCACAGAAGGACTGCTCCCCCGAGCCGGTGATGACCACCACCCGGATCTCCGGGTCCGTGTCGGCCTCGTGCAGGGCCCGACCCAGGAGAGTGCTCACCTCGCCGTTGACGGCGTTGCGCGCCTCGGGGCGGTCGAGGGTGACGAGCAGGACGTGATCGCGGCGCTCGCTGCGGACGGCGGGCCGGGTCTCGGGGGAGGTCATCTCCCCAGTCTCACCCGGCACCCGCGCCATGAGGGGCTTTTCCGGGTTCATTCGATATATTTGATTTCGATTCCCGGCCGCGTCCCCCGGCCGGTCCTCTTCACCGGAGATGGGGTGTCGGAAATGGCCGCAACACGACTCGCGCAGCGCCCACAGCTGTCAGAAGAGGTCGCCGACCACGTGCGGACCCGGATCATGAGCGGCCAGGTGCGCCCCGGGGACTTCATCCGGTTGGACGAGACCGCAGCCGCCCTCGGGGTGAGCGTGACCCCGGTGCGGGAGGCCCTCCTCACGCTTCGCGGAGAGGGGTTGGTGGACCTCGTCCCGCGACGCGGATACCTCGTCTCGCCGATGAGCAGGCAGGACGTCGAGGACATCTTCTGGCTGCAGGCGGAGTTGTCCAGGCGGATCGTCGACCGGGCCATCACGCGGTTCGACGAGTCGGCCCTCGATCAGCACGCCCGCCTGGTGGAGGAGTTCGAGGCAGCGGCCGCGGCGGGCGATCCGGACCGCGTGGTCAGTGCGCAGTACGCCATCCACCGCTCGATCAACCGGGCGTCCCGCTCCGACAAGCTGTCCCGGTTCCTCAACAACGCCGCGCGCTACATGCCCTATCGCCTCTACGCGGACGATCCGGCCTGGCGCGCGGCCGCACTCGTGGACAACCGGCGGATGCTCGAGGCGCTGCGCACCGGGGATGTGGAGACGGCCCATGCGGTGATCGACGCCGAGTTCAGCAACGGGGCCGATCTGCTCATCGCCCATCTCCAGCGCGCCGGCGTGTGGGACGAGGAGCGTGACAGTGACCGGGCGGAGGAGGGGGAGGACGACCGTGTGGGGGGCAGCGTCGCGACATCGATCGCTCCGGCCTGACCCGCGACGACGTCAGGCCGCCCCGCTCCGCTC